>NZ_RJPH01000008.1:0-95035 GCF_003944205.1 Streptococcus oralis subsp. dentisani | reverse complement strand
TTCAGCATCAGTATCTGCAAGTCAATCAGCTAGCGCATCAGTATCTGCAAGCCAAAGCACTTCAGCATCAGTATCTGCAAGCCAAAGCGCTTCAGCATCAGTAAGCTCAAGTCAATCAGCTTCAGCATCTGTATCAGCTAGCCAAAGCGCTTCAGCATCTGTATCAGCTAGCCAATCAACTAGCGCATCAGTATCTGCAAGCCAATCAGCTTCAGCATCAGTATCTGCAAGTCAATCAGCTTCAGCATCTGTATCAGCTAGTCAATCAGCTTCAGCATCAGTATCTGCAAGTGAATCAGCTAGCGCATCAGTATCTACAAGCCAATCAGCTTCAGCATCAGTATCTGCAAGTCAATCAGCTAGCGCATCAGTATCTGCAAGTCAATCAGCTAGCGCATCAGCAAGCACAAGCTTGAGTAACAGCGTGTCTGCTTCAATTAGTGCATCTGAATCAGCAAGCACAAGCACTTCAGCATCAGTATCTGCAAGTCAAAGCGCTTCAGCATCTGTATCAGCTAGCCAATCAACTAGCGCATCAGTATCTGCAAGCCAATCAGCTTCAGCGTCAGTATCTGCAAGTGAATCAGCTTCAGCATCAGTAAGCNCAAGCCAATCAGCTTCAGCATCAGTATCTGCAAGTGAATCAGCTTCAGCCTCAGTATCTGCAAGCCAATCAGCTTCAGCCTCAGTATCAGCTAGTCAATCAACTTCAGCATCTGTATCAGCAAGCCAATCAGCTTCAGCGTCAGTATCTGCAAGTGAATCAACTTCAGCATCAGTAAGCNCAAGCCAATCAACTAGCGCATCAGTATCTGCAAGCCAATCAGCTTCAGCGTCAGTATCAGCAAGCCAATCAGCTTCAGCATCAGTATCTGCAAGTCAATCAGCTAGCGCATCAGTATCTGCAAGCCAAAGCACTTCAGCCTCAGTATCTGCAAGCCAATCAGCTTCAGCGTCAGTATCTGCAAGTGAATCAGCTTCAGCCTCAGTATCTGCAAGTCAAAGCGCTTCAGCCTCAGTATCTGCAAGCCAATCAGCTTCAGCGTCAGTATCTGCAAGTGAATCAGCTTCAGCCTCAGTAAGCTCAAGCCAATCAGCTTCAGCATCAGTATCTGCAAGTGAATCAGCTTCAGCCTCAGTATCTGCAAGCCAATCAGCTTCAGCATCAGTATCAGCTAGTCAATCAACTTCAGCATCTGTATCAGCAAGCCAATCAGCTTCAGCGTCAGTATCTGCAAGTGAATCAACTTCAGCATCAGTAAGCTCAAGCTTGAGCAACAGCGTATCTGCCTCAATCAGTGCTAGCCAATCAGCAAGCACAAGCTTGAGNAACAGNGTNTCTGCCTCAATCAGTGCTAGCCAATCAGCAAGCACAAGCATGAGCAACAGCGTATCTGCATCAATTAGTGCTTCAGTATCAGCAAGTACAAGCTTGAGCAACAGCGTGTCTGCCTCAATCAGTGCTAGCCAATCAGTAAGCACAAGCTTGAGCAACAGCGTGTCAGCCTCAATCAGTGCTAGCCAATCAGCAAGCACAAGCTTGAGCAACAGNGTGTCTGCCTCAATCAGTGCTAGCCAATCAGCAAGCACAAGCATGAGCAACAGCGTGTCAGCTTCAATCAGTGCATCTGAATCAGCAAGCACAAGCTTGAGTAACAGCGTATCTGCATCAATTAGTGCTAGCCACTCAGTAAGCACAAGCATGAGCAACAGCGTATCAGCTTCAATTAGTGCATCTGAATCAGCAAGCACAAGCTTGAGCAATAGCGTGTCTGCATCAATTAGTGCATCTGAATCAGCAAGCACAAGCTTGAGCAACAGCGTGTCTGCTTCAATTAGTGCATCTGAATCAGCAAGCACAAGCTTGAGCAACAGCGTGTCTGCCTCAATCAGTGCTAGCCAATCAGCAAGCACAAGCTTGAGCAACAGCGTGTCTGCTTCAATTAGTGCATCTGAATCAGCAAGCACAAGCTTGAGCAACAGCGTGTCTGCCTCAATCAGTGCTAGCCAATCAGCAAGCACAAGCTTGAGTAACAGCGTATCTGCATCAATTAGTGCTAGCCACTCATTAAGCACAAGCATGAGCAACAGCGTATCAGCGTCAATCAGTGCAAGTCAATCAGCAAGCACAAGCATGAGCAACAGCGTATCTGCATCAATTAGTGCTTCAGTATCAGCAAGTACAAGCTTGAGCAACAGCGTGTCTGCCTCAATCAGTGCTAGCCAATCAGTAAGCACAAGCTTGAGCAACAGCGTGTCAGCCTCAATCAGTGCTAGCCAATCAGCAAGCACAAGCTTGAGCAACAGTGTGTCTGCCTCAATCAGTGCTAGCCAATCAGCAAGCACAAGCTTGAGCAACAGCGTATCTGCCTCAATCAGTGCATCTGAATCAGCAAGTACAAGCTTGAGCAACAGCGTGTCTGCCTCAATCAGTGCATCTGAATCAGCAAGCACAAGCATGAGCAACAGCGTGTCTGCCTCAATCAGTGCGAGCCAATCAGCAAGCACAAGCTTGAGCAACAGCGTGTCTGCTTCAATCAGTGCGAGCCAATCAGCAAGCACAAGCTTGAGTAACAGCGTGTCTGCCTCAATCAGTGCTAGCCAATCAGNAAGCACAAGCTTGAGCAACAGCGTGTCAGCCTCAATCAGTGCTAGCCAATCAGCAAGCACAAGCTTGAGCAACAGNGTGTCTGCCTCAATCAGTGCTAGCCAATCAGCAAGTACAAGCATGAGCAACAGCGTGTCAGCTTCAATCAGTGCATCTGAATCAGCAAGTACAAGCTTGAGCAACAGCGTATCTGCTTCAATCAGTGCATCTGAATCAGCAAGCACAAGCTTGAGCAACAGCGTATCTGCTTCAATTAGTGCTAGCCAATCAGCAAGCACAAGCATGAGCAACAGCGTGTCTGCTTCAATTAGTGCATCTGAATCAGCAAGCAACAACTCAAGTAGTACTTCAGTTTCAACAAGTACTTCAGTAAGCTTGAGTAACAGCGTAAGCACATCTACATCACTTAGCAATAGCGTTTCAAGTAGTTTGAGTACAAGTGCGTCACAACAATCTAACTCATTCAGCTATAGTAAGGGTGAGCCAACAAGCGAATCTAAGCCAGAGTTTAACCTTCCTAGCTACCTTGAATCTGTAAGTGCAAGTGAGTCAGTTTCACTCAGCAAGTCAGTAAGCGTATCATTGAGCGATAGTACTTCAGCCTCAATCAGCGCAAGTGAGTCAGTCTCAACAAGTACAAGCTTGAGTGACAGCATTTCTGCATCAATCAGTGCAAGCAACAACTCAGGTAGCGGTTCAGGTTCAACAAGCACAAGCAATGGTTCAGCTAGTCAATCAGCTAGCGCATCAGTATCAGCAAGTCAAAGCACTTCAGCATCTGTATCAGCTAGCCAATCAGCTTCAGCTTCAATCAGTGCAAGCAACAACTCAGGTAGCGGTTCAGGTTCAACAAGTACAAGCAATGGTTCAGGCGATGCCTCAACTTCAGCAAGTACTTCAGCAAGCTTGAGCGATAGTGCAAGTACCTCAGCTAGCTTGTCTGACAGTGCTTCAATCTCAAGTGCATTGAACCACTCACAAGCTCCTGCACAACAACCTGCTGGACCAGGACGTTCAAACGGTAGAAAACTTCCAAATACAGGAACTGCAAGTAACCAATTTGCTGGTCTTGGATTAGGAGTAGCTGCCTTGGCAACTGCCTCTCTTCTTGGCAAGAAGAAGAAATCAGCAGCTTCTGAAATGGATTTAGAAGACTAAGTCCCAGAAATCGACTAAAATGAAATTGTTGATATCATTTTAGCGATGAAAACAAAAACCCCGGATAGCTCAAGGCTATCTGGGGTTTTTGGGCTTTTTGTCAACTGTAGAGAGTGACATCTAATTAAGCATGAGAGAGAATCAGATTGGTTCTCTCTTTTCTAACATTCAAAGTGACGAGAACTATCACTCTAAATTTTTGAAATTTTGAAAATCAAATACTAGACATCTTATATTCTTGCTGATTGCTTTTAACTAATGGCGAAGTTCACCAGAACAAGTCAACGTCTGGCTGTCAATCTCACAAGGTGCTAAAGTTTTCCTGAAAGTTTGAGGATAAAAGGCTTTATTATAGCGCGACTGAGATGTTGGAATATGTGAAATTTATTCAGTATATTTTTGGTATTTTGAAGTAGTGTGATGATGGGGATCTGGCTGTTAAATCTGTCCGCAGTGAACCGCTTTCACTTGTTCCTGAACTTTCTCTAAGGCGTTTGTAGAAGTAGTATTTGGTGGGTGATTGCTCTTTTTTGCTTCGTTTTTCGTGGAAATTTAAATTTTTAATGATTCTTAATCTTGCTTGAAAATCCAAGGGATTTCTTCAAAAATTCACACAAAACTCTTCAATTTGGGTTTGTGGAAATCGGTTTTTTATGATAGAATATTAAGGAATGTATGTCATTCGATAAACAAATTTAATGAGGTAAAAACATGGAAATCATGACCATTGCGATTGTTGTTTTTGCCGTCATCATTGGTTTAGTCATTGGATATGTCAGCATCTCAGCTAAGATGAAATCATCTCAAGAGGCTGCAGAGTTGATGCTTCTAAATGCTGAACAAGAAGCAACTAATTTACGAGGACAAGCTGAGCGCGAAGCGGATTTACTGCTAAATGAAGCCAAGAGCGAAAGCAAGTCTCTTAAAAAAGAAGCACTATTGGAGGCCAAAGAGGAAGCCAGAAAATACCGTGAAGAAGTGGACGCTGAATTTAAGTCAGAACGTCAGGAGCTCAAGCAAATTGAAAGTCGTTTGACGGAGAGAGCTACGAGCCTTGACCGAAAAGACGACAATTTGACGAACAAAGAAAAAACACTTGAACAAAAAGAACAAAGTATTTCTGATAGAGCAAAAAACCTTGATGCACGTGAAGAGCAATTAGAGGAAGTCGAAAGACAAAAAGAAGCTGAACTTGAACGTATCAGTTCTCTTTCCCAAACTGAGGCTCGAGATATTATCTTGGCTCAGACAGAGGAAAACTTGACCAAGGAAATTGCTAGCCGCATTCGTGAGGCTGAGCAAGAAGTGAAGGAACGTTCAGACAAGATTGCGAAAGATATCTTGGTTCAGGCTATGCAGCGTATCGCTGGTGACTATGTCGCAGAGTCAACCAACTCGACAGTCCATCTCCCAGATGACACGATGAAAGGTCGCATTATCGGACGTGAAGGTCGCAATATTCGTACCTTTGAAAGTTTGACAGGGGTTGATGTCATTATCGACGATACGCCAGAAGTGGTAACCTTGTCAGGATTTGACCCGATTCGTCGTGAAATTGCTCGTATGACCATGGAAATGTTACTCAAGGATGGCCGTATCCACCCAGCTCGTATCGAGGAGTTGGTGGAGAAAAACCGTCAGGAGATTGACAATAAAATCCGTGAATATGGTGAGGCTGCTGCCTATGAGATTGGTGCTCCAAACCTTCATCCAGACTTGATGAAGATCATGGGACGCTTGCAGTTCCGTACTTCATATGGACAAAATGTCTTGCGTCATTCGATTGAGGTTGCTAAGTTATCTGGTATCATCGCCAGTGAACTTGGTGAAAATGCAGCTCTTGCCCGTCGTGCTGGATTCCTTCACGACATCGGGAAAGCTATTGACCGCGAGGTTGAAGGTAGCCACGTTGAGATTGGTACGGAATTGGCTCGTAAGTACAAGGAACACCCAGTTGTGGTGAATACGATTGCTAGCCACCACGGTGATGTCGAAGCCGAAAGCGTCATTGCAGTGATTGTTGCTGCAGCAGATGCCTTGAGTGCAGCGCGTCCAGGTGCTCGGAGTGAATCTCTTGAAAGCTACATCAAGCGTCTCCATGATTTGGAAGAAATCGCTAATAGCTTTGAAGGAGTGCAAAATAGCTTTGCTCTTCAAGCAGGACGTGAAATCCGTATCATGGTTAATCCAGGACAAATCAAAGACGACAAAGTCACAATCTTGGCTCACAAAGTTCGTGAGAAAATTGAAAATAATCTCGATTACCCAGGAAATATCAAGGTAACCGTGATCCGTGAACTTCGTGCAGTAGATTATGCTAAATAAATAAGAAAGAGCAGTTGAAAAATTACTGCTTTTTTGTTACACTAGATAGAAAGACTGTAGAAGGATAACTGACGCTATCATCAGTATCCGAGAGAAATTTTACTTTATTTCACAGACTAACTAAAGGAGACATAATGGCAGACCGAGGCTTGCTAATCGTTTTTTCTGGTCCTTCAGGAGTTGGGAAAGGAACGGTTAGAAGAGAGATTTTTGAGAGTTCTGAGAATCAATTTCAATACTCTGTATCGATGACGACGCGTGCGCAACGTCCTGGTGAAGTGGATGGAGTGGACTATTTCTTCCGTACTCGTGAAGAGTTTGAAGAGCTGATCCGTCAAGGTCAGATGTTGGAATATGCAGAATATGTCGGTAACTACTATGGAACTCCTTTGACCTATGTCAACGAAACCCTAGACAAGGGAATCGATGTCTTTCTTGAGATTGAAGTCCAAGGAGCTCTTCAGGTTAAGAAAAAGGTTCCAGATGCTGTCTTTATCTTTCTAACGCCACCAGATTTGGATGAATTGCAAGATCGTTTGGTAGGTCGTGGAACAGATAGCGCTGAAGTGATTGCCCAACGAATCGAAAAAGCCAAGGAAGAAATTGCCCTCATGCGGGAGTATGATTATGCCATTGTCAACGATCAGGTGCCCCTCGCTGCTGAACGTGTCAAGCGTGTGATCGAAGCAGAACACTTCCGTGTGGACCGTGTCATTGGTCACTACCAGGAGATGTTGCCAAAATCTCCAACTACTCGATAAACTATAGGAAACAGGTACAAGCAAATGATGTTAAAACCCTCTATCGATACCTTGCTAGACAAGGTGCCATCAAAATATTCACTCGTAATCTTGGAAGCAAAGCGTGCCCACGAACTAGAAGCAGGTGCGCCAGCAACTCAAGAGTTTAAGTCTGAAAAATCAACTCTTCGTGCTTTGGAAGAAATCGAGTCAGGAAATGTAACCATTCACCCAGATCCAGAAGGAAAACGTGAAGCGGTTCGTCGTCGTATCGAAGAAGAAAAACGCCGCAAAGAAGAAGAAGAAAAGAAAATCAAAGAGCAAATTGCTAAAGAAAAAGAAGATGGTGAAAAAATTTAAGGTTGGGGGGACTCAATCTTATTTTTTCTATTGCAAGAATTTACTGACAAGAAGGAGGTGAGAAGATGGTTATCGCAAAGATTATCGTGGATGTTCCCCTGATGCAGACGGACCAGCCCTACAGTTACAAGATCCCAGAGGAATTTGTAGAGATGTTGGAAGTCGGTATGCGAGTTCATGTCCCCTTCGGCAAGGGCAATCGTTTGATTCAAGGAATTGTGCTTGGCTTGGAATCCCAGTCGGATGAAGAAGTGGCTGATCAGGGCTTGAAAGAAATTGCGGAGGTGCTGGATTTTTCTCCGGTTCTCACTCAAGAGCAACTCTGGCTAGCTGAGGAGCTACGCAAGTCCGTCTTTTCTTACAAAATCTCCATCCTAAAAGCCATGTTGCCAGGATTTTTAAACTCCAGTTATGATAAGATTCTCTACCCTCTGGAAGGTCTAAGCCAGGCAGACCGAGAGCGTTTGTTTGGTTCAGAAGATTCGCTAGCCTTTTCTTCTCTAGACCTTGCCAAACAGGCAGAAATGATGCGATTGACCAGGAAAGGTCTGCTCCGTTTAGAATACCAGGCAGTCGATCAAAAGAAGGTCAAAACCCAGTCTTGGTATGAGGTTGATGCTACTCAGCTAGAGCGAATTGAGATTTCTGCGCGTGCCAAGAAAAAAGCAGAGCTGAGAGACAATTTGCTAGCTCATCCTGAGAATGCTTCCTTGGCTAGCTTGTTAGAATCCTACTCACGGGAGCAAGTCAACTTTTTTGTGGATCAAGGGGCTCTAACCCTAGTCCAAAAGGAAGTGCAACGATCAGCTGCTTATTTCGAAGGCATCGAAGCCAGTACACCTTTGGAGTTGAATCCTGAACAAAGACAGGCGCGTGATGCCGTTGTCAGTGCTATTGGCAGTCAACAGCCTCCTTTCCTCCTTCAAGGAATTACAGGAAGTGGGAAAACGGAGGTTTACTTGCAGATTATCCAAGGAGCCTTGGATAAGGGTAAGACGGCCATTTTGCTGGTACCTGAGATTTCCCTGACGCCACAGATGACGGAACGTTTTATTGCCCGATTTGGTGAGAAAGTAGCCATTCTCCACTCAGGCCTTTCCAATGGTGAAAAGTACGACGAATGGCGCAAGGTTGAGCGCGGAGATGCCCAAGTTGTTGTTGGCGCTCGATCAGCTATCTTTGCTCCGCTTAAAAATCTAGGTGTCATAATTATCGACGAAGAGCATGAAGCCAGCTACAAGCAAGACAGCAATCCCCGTTATCATGCTAGAGAGGTCGCCATTTTACGGGCCCAGTACAATCAAGCAACCCTAGTCCTTGGTTCGGCAACACCGAGCTTAGAGAGTCGTGCGCGGGCTGGAAAAGGCGTCTATCAACACTTACGTCTGACCCAACGGGCCAATCCTTTAGCCACTATTCCTGAGGTTCAAGTGATTGACTTTCGGGACTATATCGGGCAGAATGAGACGTCAAACTTTACGCCTCCTTTGCTAGAGGCCATCCAAGACCGTTTGGATAAAAAAGAGCAGGTAGTCCTCATGCTCAACCGTCGGGGTTATTCTAGCTTTGTTATGTGTCGGGAGTGTGGGACGGTGGATGCTTGTCCCAACTGCGATATTTCCTTGACTCTTCACATGGATACTAAGACCATGAACTGCCATTACTGTGGCTTTTCCAAGGGAATTCCTCATGTCTGTCCCAACTGTCAGAGTCGCAGCATTCGCTACTACGGGACGGGGACTCAGAAAGCCTATGATGAGCTAGCAGAGCTCTTTCCTCAGGCTCGCATTCTGCGGATGGATGTGGATACGACTCGCAAGAAAGGTAGTCACCAAGCTCTTCTTGAGCAGTTTGGCCGAGGGGAAGCAGATATCTTGTTGGGAACTCAGATGATTGCCAAGGGCTTGGATTTTCCAAATGTGACCCTAGTCGGAGTGCTCAATGCGGATACGGCCCTAAACTTGCCTGATTTCCGTTCTTCTGAGAGAACCTTCCAACTCTTAACTCAGGTGGCAGGACGGGCAGGTCGTGCGGAAAAAGCTGGGCAGGTCTTGATTCAGTCATACAATCCTGAGCACTATGCCATTCGTTTTGCCAAGGAACAGGACTATGAAGGTTTTTACGCCTATGAAATGAGTATTAGGCGTCAACTAGGCTATCCGCCTTATTATTTCACTATTGGGATTACTCTCTCTCACAAGAAAGAAGAAGAGGTTGTCAAACGTGCCTATGAAGTTATGGGAATTTTGCGCTCAGGTTTATCGGAAACTAGTAAAATCCTTGGACCAACGCCAAAACCCATCGCCCGTACCCACAACCTTTATCATTACCAGATTTTGATTAAATACCGTTTAGAAGATGAACTAGGACCAACCCTCAATCGAGTTTTGGCCTTGACTCAAGAACGGGAAAATAGCGAGCTTCGTCTCAGTATTGACCATGAGCCGCAACAATTTTTATAAGAAGGAGAAGAAATGACAAAACTAATCTTTATGGGGACACCTGAATTTTCAGCGACAGTTTTGAAGGGGTTGTTATCAGATGACCGTTACGAGATTCTAGCTGTTGTGACCCAGCCAGACCGCGCTGTTGGCCGTAAAAAAGTAATCCAAGAAACCCCAGTCAAGCAGGCTGCCAAAGAAGCAGGCCTTCCCATCTACCAACCTGAAAAATTATCTGGAAGCCCAGAGATGGAAGCCATTATGAAGCTAGGGGCGGATGGGATTGTGACCGCTGCTTTTGGGCAATTTCTCCCAAGTAAACTCCTTGATAGCATGGATTTTGCAGTCAACGTTCACGCTTCCCTCCTTCCAAAACACCGTGGTGGCGCCCCCATTCATTATGCCTTGATTCAAGGGGATGAGGAAGCTGGTGTGACCATTATGGAGATGGTTAAGGAAATGGATGCAGGAGATATGATTTCCCGTCGCAGTATTCCTATCACAGATGAGGACAATGTCGGCACCTTGTTTGAAAAATTGGCAATCGTTGGTCGTGACTTGCTTTTGGACACCCTTCCTGGCTATATTGCTGGGGAGATCAAACCTGTGCCTCAGGACCCAAGCCAAGTCACTTTCTCGCCAAATATCAAACCTGAAGAAGAGAAACTCGATTGGACCAAAACCAATCGTCAACTCTTCGACCAAATACGTGGCATGAATCCATGGCCTGTTGCCCACACTTTTCTCAAGGGAGACCGCTTTAAGATTTATGAAGCCCTGCCAGTAGAAGGTCAGGGAAATCCAGGTGAGATTCTGTCTATTGGCAAGAAAGAATTGATCGTTGCAACGGCAGAAGGGGCTCTGTCCCTCAAGCAAGTGCAGCCAGCGGGTAAGCCTAAGATGGATATCGTATCCTTCATCAACGGAGTGGGACGGACATTGACTGTAGGAGAACGATTTGGTGACTAAAGTAGAAACGGCTAGAGGTCTAGCCCTAGCAGTATTAGAGGATGTTTTGGTTAACCAAGCATACTCAAATATTGCCTTAAACAAACACCTCAAGGGGAGTCAACTCTCGGCAGCGGACAAGGGCTTAGTGACAGAGATTGTCTACGGAACGGTAGCCCGAAAACTGACTCTAGAATGGTATCTGTCCCACTTTATCGAAGACCGGGATAAGCTAGATAACTGGCTCTATATCCTGCTCCTTCTGAGCGCCTACCAACTTCGGTATCTGGATAAGGTTCCCAATCACGCAGCGGTCAATGAAGCAGTGGAAATAGCCAAAGCTCGTAAAAAAGGCAGTGAAAAACTGGTCAACGCCGTCCTTCGTCGTATTTTGCGAGAAGGCTGGCCAGATATTGACAGCATTAAGCGAAGAAATAAGCGTGATTCCATTGCCTATTCTCTCCCAGTTTGGCTAGTATCTAAGCTCAAGGAAGAATACGGTGAAGAGCGAGCGCAAGCTATCTTTAAAAGTCTCTTGGTGCGTAACAAAGCCAGTATTCGAGTGACCGACTTGAGTCGAAAGGAGGAAATCAAAGCCGTGTTAGAGGCGAGTGATTCACCTTTGGCCGCTTCTGGTTTGGTCAAGGAGCAAGGCCACTTTGCAGGACATGATTTGTTCGCAGAAGGGGCTATAACCATCCAAGACGAGTCCAGTCAACTGGTTGCTCCGACTCTTGATTTACAAGGCGATGAGCAGGTTCTGGATGCTTGTGCCGCTCCTGGCGGAAAAACAGTCCATATGGCCTCTTATCTCACATCGGGTAAGGTGACGGCTTTGGACCTTTATGATCACAAGTTGGACTTGATCCAAGAAAACGCCCAACGTTTGGGGGTAGCAGATCGAGTGCAAACGCAAAAATTGGATGCCAGAAAAGTTCATGAGTTTTTTGGCCGTGACTCGTTTGACAAGATTTTAGTAGATGCTCCTTGTTCTGGGATTGACCTCTTGCGTCGCAAACCAGATATCAAATACAATAAAGAAACGGCGGATTTCGCATCATTGCAGCAAATTCAGCTGGAAATACTAGGTAGTGTTTGTCAAACCTTACGAAAAGGTGGTATAATAACGTATAGTACCTGCACTATCGTCTCAGAGGAAAACTTTCACGTCGTTGAGGCATTTTTAGAAAGTCACCCCGAGTTTGAGCAGGTTAAACTAGAACACGAATGCAAGGATATTTTGAAGGACGGCTGTATCTTGATCACTCCTGAATTGTACGGAAGTGATGGATTCTTTATCAGCCAATTCCGCAAGATATCTGATTAGGAAGGAACTGACACAATGGAAATAGCATTATTAACAGATGTTGGTCAGAAACGAACAAATAACCAAGACTATGTCAATCACTTTGTCAACCGAGCAGGGCGCACCATGATCCTCTTGGCTGACGGGATGGGAGGACACCGTGCAGGCAATATCGCTAGTGAGATGGCGGTAACAGACCTGGGCGTGGCTTGGGTGGATACCCAAATCGACACCGTCAATGAGGTCCGAGAATGGTTTGCCCACTATCTGGAACTTGAAAATCAAAAAATTCATCAGATGGGGAAAGACGAAGCCTATAAGGGGATGGGAACAACGCTTGAAGCAGTAGCCATTATTGGAAATCAAGCTATTTATGCCCATATCGGTGATTCTCGTATCGGTTTGATCCGTGGTGAAGATTATCGCCAGCTCACAAGTGATCATTCTTTGGTTAATGCTCTGCTAAAGGCTGGCCAGCTAACTCCAGAGGAGGCAGAAATTCATCCGCAGAAAAATATCATTACCCAATCCATTGGGCAAAAAGATGAAATTCAACCAGATTTTGGCATGGTTAGCCTAGAGTCAGGAGACTACCTCTTGCTCAACAGTGACGGCTTGACCAATATGATCTCAGGAAGCGATATCTACGATATTGTAACAAGTGATATTTCCTTGGCAGACAAGGCGGCAACTTTGATTCGTTTTGCCAACAATGCAGGTGGTTTAGACAATATCACGGTTGCCCTTGTTCACATGAATGAGGAGGAAGTAGAATGATCCAGATCGGCAAGATTTTTGCCGGACGATATCGGATTATCAAACAGATTGGTCGAGGAGGCATGGCGGATGTTTACTTGGCCAAGGATTTGATCCTAGACGGGGAAGAAGTGGCGGTTAAGGTCCTGAGGACTAACTATCAGACAGATCCGATTGCTGTGGCACGTTTTCAACGTGAAGCGAGAGCCATGGCGGATCTGGATCATCCCCATATCGTTCGAATAACAGATATCGGTGAGGAAGACGGTCAGCAGTATCTAGCTATGGAGTATGTGGCAGGGCTTGACCTCAAACGTTATATTAAAGAACACTCCCCTCTCTCAAATGAAGAAGCCGTCCGTATTATGGGACAGATTCTCTTGGCGATGCGTCTGGCGCATACGAGAGGGATTATCCACCGAGATTTGAAACCTCAAAATATCCTATTGACACCAGATGGAACTGCCAAAGTTACAGACTTTGGGATTGCCGTGGCTTTTGCAGAGACCAGTCTGACACAGACTAACTCCATGCTCGGTTCAGTCCACTATCTCTCACCTGAGCAGGCCCGTGGTTCCAAGGCAACTGTGCAGAGTGACATCTATGCTATGGGGATTATTTTCTATGAGATGTTGACAGGACATATCCCTTATGATGGGGATAGTGCAGTGACTATTGCCCTCCAGCATTTCCAAAAACCACTTCCATCTGTTATTGCTGAGAATCCAGCAGTACCACAAGCTTTGGAAAATGTTGTTATCAAGGCAACGGCCAAGAAATTGACAGATCGCTATCAGTCTGTATCAGAAATGTATGTGGACTTGTCAAGTTGTTTGTCTCACAATCGTAGGAGAGAACCAAAGCTAGTCTTTGATGAGGCAAGCAAGGTTGATACCAAGACCTTGCCTAAAGTTCCACAAAGCACTCTAACCTCTATTCCGAAGGCTAAGCCACAGTTAGAGCGACCTCAATCAAAACAGCAGACTCAGCAGGTGGTAGATGAAGCACCAGTACCAAAACCAGCGAAAAAACGGAAGTTTAAAGCTCGCTATATGATTTTACTGGCCAGTGCCTTGCTAGTTGCAGCCTCTTTGATTTGGATCTTCTCCCGAACTCCAGCGACTATTGCTATTCCAGATGTATCGGGACAGACAGTTGCTGAAGCTAAAGAAACACTGAAGAAAGCTAATTTTGAAGTAGGTGAAGAAAAGACCGAGGCCAGCGACACAGTAGCCGAAGGTCGCGTCATTCGAACAGATCCAGAAGCTAGAAGCGGTCGAAAAGAAGGAAGCAAAGTAAATCTAATCATTTCATCAGGTAAGCAATCCTTCCAACTAAGTAACTATGTAGGACGTAAGTCCTCGGATGTTGTCGCAGAGCTCAAAGAGAAAAAGGTTCCAGAAAATCTTATCAAGATCGAGGAAGAGGAATCTAGCGAAAGCGATCCAGGAACAGTCATTAGGCAAACCCCAGCTGCAGGAAGCACTTACGATCTCACGAAAGCCAGCACGATTACCTTAACAGTTGCTAAGAAGGTGACCAGCGTTTCGATGCCAAGTTACATTGGTTCAAGTCTCGAATTTACTAAGAACAATTTGACTCAGATTGTTGGTGTAAAAGAGGCCAATATCGAAGTTGTGGAAGTATCAACTGCTCCTGAAGGAACTACTGCAGGAACAGTTGTTAGTCAGGACCCTAAACCTGGAGAAAAGGTAGATCTCAATAAAACACGTGTTAAGATTTCTATTTATAAACCAAAACCACTTCCTTCTTCATCAAGTTCGTCTCAACACGGAAATTCAGGAACAGACACGACGCCTTCACAGAGTAACAATCAAGGTAGCACCCCTACAACGGATTCTTCAGATGGCGGTAGAACGTCAAGCAATGAACGAAATTAACCCAATCTTTGTCATGATTTCATGACAAAGATTTTTTTTCATGAACTTTTGTGATAGAATAAAGGGAGTAGAAAATAGGAGTAGAAAATGGACGAATCAAAAGAGTTAAATGCTGTCATTGATGTGATTATGCTAGCTGGAACCATTCTCTTGAAAAGTGGTTCGGAGATTCATCGGGTTGAGGACACCATGATTCGCATTGCCCATTCACAGGGAATAGTGGATTGCAATGTTCTTGCCATGCCCGCAGCTATTTTCTTTTCGATTGAAAACACCAATATTTCTCGGATGAAACGGGTGACGTCATCCTCCTATAACATCGAAAAAGTCTGTGATGTCAACCAAGTATCACGAGAACTTGTGGGTGGCCAGATTGATCTTTCTACAGCTTTTAAAAAGCTGAAGGAAATCAGAAATCAAGCTCTTCCTTATAGCAAGCTCCAAGTGACTGTAGCAGCAACCCTCAGTGCCCCTTTCTTCTCGATTATGTTTGGCGGCAATGTCTATGATGCTTTTGGAGCAGGCGTTGCGACTTTGTTTGGTTTTGCCTTCTCTCTCTATGTCGAGAAGTTTATCCGAATTCCTTTTGTAACAGCTTTTGCGGGTGCCTTTGTTTTTGGCTTGATTGCCCAGTTCTGGGCTCGCTATACTGGATTTTCTTCGACGGCAGACCTGATTATAGCAGGAGCGGTCATGCCCTTTGTTCCAGGGATTGCTCTGACAAATGCGGTACGGGATATCATGACCAACCATATCAACTCTGGTATGAGCAAGATGTTTGAATCTTTGCTCATTACCCTCGCTTTAGGGGCTGGCACCTCTGTCGCCCTGGTTTTGATGACATAAGATGACTCTAACAAGTATTTTGCTCCAAGCAGTGGCGAGTTTACTCGCCATTATCACCTTTCTAATCGTACTGAATGTTCAACGCTCCATGCTCCTACCTGGTGGGGTCTTGGGAATGGGCGTTTGGCTCCTCTATCTCGTGCTCAAAGAACCAACTAATGTCATAGTTGCGACCTTTATCGCGGCAGTAATTGGCTCTTGCATCAGCCAGATTTTAAGTATTGTCTATAAGACACCAGCAGTGGTCTTTGTCTTGGCCATTCTTGCCCCCTTGGTGCCAGGTTATTTATCCTATCGAACGACAGCATTCTTTGTGACAGGCGATTACAGTCATGCCCTTGCCAGCGCGACGTTGGTGGTTATGTTGGCTCTGGTCATTTCTATTGGAATGGCAAGTGGAACGGTAATTTTAAAGCTTTATTACTATATCCGAAAACAGCGAGGAATATCTTCCTAATGCAGTGAAAGCAAAGACTTGATTTGTTGAATCAAGTCTTTTTTCTCTCTTTTGTCCCTATTTGTGATAAAATAGAATGAAACGATTTTTTACAATGAATGAAAAAACAGAGGTAAATATGACAATCGGTATTGATAAGATTGGTTTTGCGACCAGTCAATATGTCTTGAAATTACAAGACTTAGCAGAAGCGAGGGGAGTTGACCCCGAAAAATTTAGCAAGGGACTCTTGTTAAATGAAATTAGTATTGCGCCACTGACTGAGGACATTGTTACCTTGGCAGCTAGTGCAAGCAACTCTATTTTAACAGACAAAGAAAAAGAAGAAATCGATATGGTCATCGTGGCGACCGAGTCAGGGATTGACCAGAGTAAGGCAGCGGCAGTCTTTGTTCATGGCCTATTAGGCATTCAGCCTTTCGCCCGTAGCTTTGAAATCAAAGAAGCCTGCTATGGAGCGACAGCTGCCCTTCATTATGCTAAATTGCATGTGGAAAATTCTCCAGAGTCTAAGGTTTTGGTCATTGCCAGTGATATTGCCAAGTATGGTGTGGGAACTCCAGGTGAACCAACTCAGGGTGCTGGAAGTGTAGCGATGCTAATCACCCAAAATCCGCGCATTATGGCCTTTAACAATGATAATGTTGCCCAAACGCGTGATATTATGGATTTCTGGCGTCCGAACTATTCAAGCACTCCTTATGTAAACGGCATGTACTCGACCCAACAGTATCTTGATTGCCTGACAACGACTTGGAATGAATACAAGGAACGCTACGATTGGACTATGGATGACTTTGCGGCTATCTGCTTCCACTTGCCTTATCCTAAGTTGGCCCTAAAAGGCTTGCGCAAGATGATGGACAAAACTTTGTCTAAAGAAAAACAGAATAGTTTACAAGAAAACTTTGATAAGTCCATTCTCTACAGTCAGATGATTGGGAATATCTACACGGGTTCCCTCTTCCTCGGCCTTCTCTCCCTTTTGGAAAATGCAGAGACTTTGAAGGCTGGTGATAAAATTGCCCTCTACAGTTACGGAAGTGGAGCGGTTTCAGAGTTCTTTAGTGGGGAATTGGTCGAAGGCTATGAAGCTTATCTCGACAAAGAGCGCTTGAGCAAACTCCAGCAACGCACAGTCCTATCCGTTGCAGACTATGAAAAAGTCTTCTTCGAAGAAGTGCAGTTGGATGAATCTGGTTCAGCCCAATTTGCAGCCTATGAACATCAAGACTATGCCTTGGTGGAGATTGTCGACCACCAACGCCGTTATAGCAAGGTTGAAAAATAATGAAGATAAGTTGGAATGGATTTTCTAAAAAATCATACCATGAGCGCCTTGAGTTGTTGCGAGCTCAGGCGCTCCTTAGTCCTGAAAAGCAAACCAGTCTAGAGAAGGATGAACAAGTCAGCTTGTCTGTCGCAGACCAGCTGAGTGAAAACGTGGTAGGAACTTTTTCTCTGCCTTATTCCATCATTCCAGAACTTTTGGTGAATGGTCAGGATTATACAGTTCCCTATGTGACAGAAGAGCCGTCAGTGGTTGCTGCGGCTAGCTATGCCAGCAAAATCATCAAGCGAGCAGGAGGTTTTACTGCTCAGGTTCATCAGCGCCAGATGATTGGTCAGGTAGCCCTTTACCAAGTTGCTGAACCTGAACAAGCGCAAGCGAAGATTGCCAGTAAGAAAGCCGAACTCTTGGAACTTGCCAATCAAGCCTATCCCTCCATCGTCAAACGCGGTGGAGGGGCGCGTGATTTGCATGTAGAGCAGATCAAAGGTGAAACAGACTTTCTCGTTGTTTATCTCCATGTCGATACCCAGGAAGCCATGGGAGCCAATATGCTCAATACCATGCTAGAAGCCTTGAAGCCGGTCTTAGAAGAACTCAGTCAGGGGCAGAGTCTCATGGGAATCCTGTCCAATTACGCGACAGATTCTCTAGTGACAGCAAGCTGTCGTATTGCCTTTCGCTACTTGAGCCGACAAAAGGATGAAGCCAGAGAAATAGCAGAGAAAATAGCCTTGGCTAGCCAGTTTGCGCAGGCTGATCCTTACCGAGCAGCTACTCACAATAAAGGGATTTTTAATGGTATCGATGCCATTTTAATCGCAACGGGTAATGACTGGCGTGCTATCGAAGCTGGGGCTCATGCCTTTGCCAGTCGAGATGGACGCTATCAAGGTCTCAGTCAATGGAAGCTGGATATGGAAAGAGAAGAATTGGTCGGTGAGATGACCCTACCTATGCCTGTAGCGACCAAGGGTGGCTCTATCGGTCTCAATCCCCGTGTAGCTCTTAGTCACGAACTACTGGGAAATCCTTCTGCTAAAGAATTAGCTCAGATTATCGTGTCCATCGGTCTTGCACAAAACTTTGCGGCTCTCAAAGCCTTGGTAAGTACGGGCATCCAGCAAGGCCACATGAAATTACAGGCCAAATCCCTAGCTCTCCTAGCTGGTGCTAGTGAGTCCGAGGTTGCTCCCCTCGTTGAGCGCCTTATTGCAGACAAAACCTTTAACCTAGAGACAGCCCAGCGCTATCTAGAAAACTTAAGATCATAAAAAAACTCAGACGAATCAGTCTGAGTTTTCTTGTGTTTATACTCAATGAAAATCAAAAAGCAAACTAGGAAGCTAGCCGCAGGCTGCTCAAAACACTGTTTTGAGGTTGCAGATGGAAGCTGACATGGTTTAAAGAGATTTTCGAAGAGTATTAAATACTTTTTCCTGGTAATAGGGTGACTGGTAAGAAGTAACCAGTTGTCGCAACTTCCTTGCCTTCAATCTTCTGCAAGAGAAGATCAACAGTGAGTTGGGCAATCTCTTTCATAGGTTGCTTAATCGTTGTCAGGTGAGGATAGTAGTTCTCGATAAAGTAAGTCCCATCGTAGCCGATGACCTTGAGCTCATCAGGAACAGAGATACCTAGCTCCTGAGCTATTTTGATAACCAGGATAGCTGTCAAATCATCCGAAGCAAAAATCGCATCTGGTTTCTGATGGGTCAAGATATTTTTGATTTCCATTTCTTTTCGGACGGGAGAAAAGTCACTCGAAACATTGATAATAGGCGCTTTCGGGAGAATAGAGGCAAAGCCAGCGTGGCGCAGTCCAGTCGGTGAATTCGAGTTATCATTTCCTGTAATCATGATGATAGACTGAGCGCCAGTCTTGGCCAAAGTTTGGGCAGCGAGGACCCCGCCACCGTAGTTATCAGAGGAGACGACAGGGATGTCTGGTGATAGATTTCGGTCAAAGGAAATAATCGGTGCTGTCACACGATTGTAGTCTTCGATTCCCAAGTTGTGACTTCCAGAAATGATACCATCGACCTGGTTGGCCTCCAGCATTTCAATGTACTCCCGTTCTTTTTCAGAGTCGTGTTCGCTGTTACAGATGATGGTCTTGTAGCCATTTTTGAAGAGTTGGTGTTCCAATTTGTCAATCAACTCCGCATAAAAGACATGACTGATGTTAGGAAAAATAAGTCCAATCAACTTGGCAGATTTTCCTTGGAGGCTTCGAGCCAGATTATTAGGCTTGTAGCCTAGCTCTCGCATGGCTTCATTTACCTTGAGAATGGTTTTCTCAGATAGATAACCCTTTTTATTGATGACCCGTGAGACGGTAGTGGGGCTGACGCCTGCAAGTTTTGCGACATCAGTTAGTTTTGCGACCATAATCTAATTCATAGTAAGTTCCAGTTGGGTTTCCAGACTTGATGAGGATACCATTTTGGTCCGCATGTGGGAAGACACGACCAGAAAATACTTTTTCTCCTTTATTGATGAAAATTTCAAAGACTGACTTGTCGATGAAGATAGTGGCAGTAGTAGCTTGGTTATCGATAGGGCAAGAACGAGTCGTACCAAATTCTTGGGCGTACTGTTGACCAGCCTGACTACGATCCACTGTCACCTGTCCATTGACAAGGTCAAAGTTGATTGAAAGCCCCTTGCCATCTTTATCAGCGAGCAAGACAATCTCGCTTTGGCTATTGGCCTCCAAGTTGAGCTCGAGTTCATAGGTGTTATTGGTTTGAGTACGATTTGAAAAGGGTTCCTCAGAGGCACGAAGTTCTTTGATAGCTGCGACCGGATATTGGTAGAGTTTGCCATCTTTGATAGTGAGTTCTTTGACCAATGAGAAGGTTCCTTGGTGGTCAAAACGGTCAGATGGGTAAGAAACATCGGGCAACCCAAGCCAACTTACTGCTAGTGCACGTCCATCTGGAGCGTTGAAGGCTTGCGTTGCATAGGCTTCGAAACCATAGTCTAGATTTTGCAATGGAGACACATCTACCATTTTGGCATTTTCAGGATCAAAGGAAGCCCCGATTTTGTACATGTTTGGATAGATATTATCATAATCTAGAACACCTTTATCCAATCCTTGTGGACAGTAAAGAAGGACAGGTTGCTCCCCTACAAAGACTAGATTTGGACATTCCATCATGTAGGCAGTGCGGTCGTTGGCAAAGTCAAGGTCGCCAACTGTTTGCCAGTTTGTATAATCATTGTCCACAGCCTTGTAAAGACGGACGAAGCCTTTTTTCTCCAAGTCCTGTCCACCGACGATAGCATAATATTGTCCCTTGAAGTTAAAAATTTGCGGATCGCGGAAGTGGTCAGTAGAGTCTGCTGGCTGGCCAATCAAGATCTTGTCAATCTTTGTAATCTTGCCATCCTTATCCATCAAAGCACCAATCTGGTAAGGGTGACGGATCCAGTTTTCATCACGGACATTTCCAGTATAGAATAGGAACAACTGATCGCCAAACTGCATGGCAGAACCAGAGTAGGCACCGTGGCTATCCAATGGAGTATTTGGCAAAACTTTGACTCCAGTTTCTGTAAAGTGCACTAAATCATCACTTTCAAGCTGCACCCAAGACTTCAACCCATGGACTGCACCAAAGGGAAAGTTTTGGTAAAAGAGAATCCATTTGCCATCAAAATAAGAAAAGCCATTTGGATCATTGAGAAGCCCTGTTTTAGGCTCGACATGGTAACGAGTATGCCAAGGAGATTGTGCCATCTTTTCCTTGATTTGCTTGATTTCATCACTAGACCAGTCTTCATAGCGTCTGTAACGGCGCTCAGTTGTCCATTCCATTTTATCTTTCCTCCATAAGTTCTATTCTATTATTAATAGTAAACGTTTTCTGCAAAAAAAGCAAGTCTTTTATGTTAAAAAAAAGAAAAATATGTCAAACGATTGCCAGAAATCAAGTAAAGGAAATCTGGCAAATTTTCACGAAAAAATGAAAGAAAATGTAAATAAAAGCCTTGATTCCTCAATTATAAAGATATTTTTTTGAGGAAAAAGAAAATATCCCTCAAAAACGATCAAGAATAATCAGGAATAAAAGAAAGGAAATAAAAAGTTCTGCAAAACGCTTGACATATTTTAGAAACGTGATAAAATAATAGTCGTAGGGCGAATAAAATCGCTTTCAAACACTTTACAAAATTTTTATAAGGAGATTTTTGCAAATGAACAATCAGGATATTGCAAAAAAGGTCATCGAAGCCCTTGGCGGACGTGAAAATGTCAACAGTGTAGCCCACTGTGCGACTCGTCTACGTGTCATGGTCAAAGATGAAGGGAAAATCAAGAAGGAAGTGATTGAGAACTTGGATAAAGTTCAAGGAGCTTTCTTTAACTCAGGCCAATACCAAATCATCTTTGGGACTGGTACAGTAAACAAGATGTACGACGAAGTGGTTGCACTTGGTTTGCCAACCTCTTCTAAAGAAGACATGAAAGCAGAAGCTGCTAAACAAGGAAACTGGTTCCAACGTGCTATCCGTACTTTCGGTGACGTATTCGTACCAATCATTCCAGTTATCGTAGCAACTGGTCTCTTCATGGGTGTTCGTGGTCTCTTGACTGCTCTTGGGATGACACTTCCAGAAGATGTGACAACTTACACTCAAATCTTGACTGATACAGCCTTTATTATCTTGCCAGGATTGGTTGTTTGGTCAACCTTCCGTGTATTCGGTGGTAACCCAGCCGTTGGTATCGTCCTTGGTATGATGCTCGTATCTGACTCACTTCCAAATGCCTGGGCTGTTGCTTCTGGTGGTGAAGTAACTGCAATGCAGTTCTTCGGATTTATCCCAGTTGTAGGTTTGCAAGGTTCAGTTCTTCCAGCCTTCATCATCGGGGTTGTCGGAGCTAAATTTGAAAAAGCTGTTCGTAAAGTTGTTCCAGATGTACTTGACCTCTTGGTAACACCGTTCGTAACACTCCTTGTAATGTCAATCCTTGGATTGTTTGTTATCGGACCAGTCTTCCACGTTGTTGAAAGTTACATCCTCATTGGAACAAAAGCTATTCTTAACTTGCCATTCGGACTTGGTGGTTTCTTGATTGGTGGAGTTCACCAATTAATCGTCGTATCAGGTGTTCATCACATCTTCAACTTGCTTGAAGTTCAATTGCTTGCTGCTGACCATGCTAACCCATTCAACGCTATCATCACAGCTGCCATGACTGCTCAAGGTGCTGCGACAGTAGCCGTTGGTGTTAAAACGAAAAATCCTAAACTGAAAACACTTGCTTTCCCAGCTGCTCTTTCTGCCTTCCTAGGTATTACTGAGCCTGCTATCTTCGGGGTTAACTTGCGTTTCCGTAAACCATTCTTCCTTTCATTGATTGCTGGTGCAATCGGTGGTGGATTGGCATCTATCCTTGGACTTGCTGGTACTGGTAATGGTATCACAGTCATCCCTGGTACAATGCTTTACATTGGTAACGGACAACTTCTACAATACCTTCTTATGGTAGCTGTATCATTTGTTCTTGGTTTTGCCCTTACCTACATGTTTGGTTACGAGGACGAAGAAGAAGTTGCTAGTGAAGTGGCGACAGAACGCTTGGTTCAAGAAGAAACAACTGGTAACATTCCAGTAGCTCCTCAAAATGAAACAATCCAAACTCCAATCGTTGGGGACGTAGTTGCCCTTGAGAATGTTGATGATCCAGTCTTTTCAAGTGGTGCAATGGGACAAGGTATCGCAGTAAAACCAAGCCAAGGTGTGGTTTATGCACCAGCTGATGCAGAAGTATCAATCGCCTTTGCCACAGGACATGCTTACGGTTTGAAGACAGCTAATGGAGCTGAAATCTTGATCCATGTTGGTATTGATACGGTGACTATGAACGGTGAAGGCTTTGAACAAAAAGTTGCTCAAGGCGACAAGGTCAAAGCTGGTGATGTTCTCGGAACCTTTGATTCAAGCAAAATCGCTGCTGCAGGTCTTGACGACACAACAATGGTTATCGTGACCAACACAGCAGACTACGCTTCTGTGACACCAGTCGCAAGCGGTTCAGTTGTCAAGGGTGACGCTATCATCGAAGTGAAAGCCTAGTCCTTTTCGAAAATCAAATCTAAAAACAAAACGAACAAATATTATGTTTGTTCGTTTTTACTTGGATGGTAAGATTTACAGAGGAAAATCTAAAATATTGAGAAATCTAGCCCTTTAAAATGTGCTATAATAGAGAAAACAAAGATAAGAGGTTTATCATGACAAAATTATATGGAAGCTTAGAAGCGGGCGGTACAAAATTTGTCTGTGCTGTCGGAGATGAAAATTTTAATGTTGTAGAAAAAACACAATTTCCTACAACAACTCCTATCGAGACCATCGATAAAACCATCGAATTCTTTTCAAAATTCGATAATCTTGCAGGCCTTGCCATCGGTTCCTTTGGTCCAATAGATATCGATAAAAACTCAAAAACTTACGGATTTATCACAACAACTCCAAAACCTAACTGGGCAAATGTAGACCTACTTGGTGCCCTTCGCCGCTCCCTCAACGTACCCATGTATTTCACCACAGACGTGAACAGCTCTGCCTATGGTGAAGTGGTTGCTCGTAACAATGCTGGTGGCCGTATCGAAAACTTGGTTTACTACACGATCGGTACAGGGATCGGTGCAGGTGTTATCCAACGTGGTGAGTTTATCGGTGGTGTCGGTCACCCTGAGATGGGTCACTACTATGTGGCTAAACACCCAATGGATGTGGAAAAAGAATTTAACGGTGTTTGTCCTTTCCACAAGGGTTGTTTGGAAGGCTTTGCGGCTGGTCCAAGTCTTGAAGCCCGTACAGGTATTCGTGGTGAAAACATCGAACTCAACAGTTCTGTCTGGGACGTTCAAGCCTACTATATCGCTCAAGCTGCTGTCAATGCTACTGTGACTTTCCGTCCAGATGTGATTGTCTTTGGTGGTGGGGTCATGGCCCAACAACATATGCTGGACCGTGTGCGTGAGAAATTCACTGCTCTTCTCAACGGTTACCTACCAGTACCAGATGTGCGTGACTACATCGTGACTCCAGCAGTTGCTGGAAATGGTTCTGCCACACTTGGGAACTTTGTCCTTGCTAAGAGTGTCGCAAAATAAAACAAACAGAAAAATCCGCTTGGGAAACCAAACGGATTTTTCTATTCTCAAAACATCTGCCAGAAGAAATCAATAATATAGGTCAAACCATAAGTATAAACCACTAGGGTAAAGGGCTTGGTCAAAACGATGATAATCATATAGCGTTTGAAGGTCATCTTGGTAAGGGCAGCCAGCATGCAGAGAAAGTCAGCTGGACTGACAGGCCAGATCATCATAAAGATAAAGAACCGCTCGAAGCGATTGCCCTTATCTAGCCAACCGATGTACTTGTCATAGGTGCGCTTGCTGACGACAGACTGGACAAAGGCAGCTCCGTAGAGACGGACGAGGTAAAAGATAATGGCACAGCCAATCACGATGCCGATATAGTTATAGATAGTTCCGATGATGTGGCCGTAAATAAAGACCCCAGCCACTGAGGTCAAAGCTCCCGGAATAATCGGAACAACAGTTTGTAGGATTTGTAAAAAGATAAAGAGTGGTGGCCCCCAAAGCCCAGCTTGCTGAATAAAGTCTGATAGGGTTTCCTTTGACTGTAAAACACCCGCCTGATAGGCCCAAATACAGAAAATCAAGGTGCCGACTCCCCCGACGATAGATGAGATATTGATGACTTGCTGTAGAAGGGGAGAAACAGCTTTCATTTGTTTATGCTGTGACATAGAAACTCCTTATAGATAGTATGGTTCTACTATACCATATTTTTCTTATAAAGACTAATTTGATTCCTTATCTTGCTTTTTATATAAGTGTGGTACAATTAAAGGAGTAAGTCAAGAGATATAATGGTGAAAGAAATGTTAGATTTTAAATTTAAAGGAAGATGGAGAAAGTACCAAAAGGAAGTCCTAGATCGTTTTCAGAACTATCAAACAGATGACCATGTTCACCTAGTGGCGGCACCAGGGTCTGGAAAGACCACCATTGGTATCGAGCTGATCGCTCGTTTTGGCAACCCAGCCCTTGTCTTGGTTCCAACTGTCACCATTCGTGAACAATGGGTAGATAGGATCCAAACAGCCTTTTTAGAGAACGAACAGAAGATTTCAGATCTCGTTTCCCAAAACTTAAAGGAGATGAAGGCACTAACGATTGTGACCTATCAGGCTTTTCATAGTGCCATGAACCAACTGCAATCACAAGAAGATGGTGAAGCAGAGGATTTCGTGGGGTTTGATTTGCTTGCAAATCTAAGAACTCAGAAAGTTGCGACTCTTTGCTTGGATGAATGCCACCATCTGCGCAATGAATGGTGGAAAAGTCTGGAAGTCTTTCGCAAGCAGTATGAACAGCTACAAGTCATCTCCCTGACAGCGACACCACCTTATGACAGCGAGCCAGAACTCTGGGAACGCTATATCCGTATGTGTGGGGAAATTGACCAAGAAATCACGGTACCCGAGCTGGTCAAGGAAGACACCCTCTGCCCTCATCAGGATTTTGTTTATATCTGTTCACCAACAGCTGAAGAGTCGGAACACCTCAGGCAGTTTGAAGATAGAAAGTGGGAGTATATCCATCAGCTTTTGGTCAATCCTGACTTTCAAGCTCTAGTATCAGGTTCAAAGGTACTCAAAGGAGACATTTCATCCGATGTTCTACTAGAAGACCCTAAGTACTTGTCTGCTATGTTGATTTATATGCATTCTCAGGGGTTAACGATTCCTCCCTCTTTGCAAAATTTACTGGGACCCCAGAAGCTTCCAGCATTGACCTTCTACTGGCTGGAGACGCTGTTGCAGAGCATACTCTATCAGACACCAGATTGGTATGAGGATACAGATGGATATAGGAAAAAGTTAGAGGCTGACTTGAAGGCGCGTGGGTTGGTGGAAAAACGTCAGGTTTATCTGGTTAAGTCTAAGGCTTCTGATCAGCTTTTAACCCAATCTCTGGGGAAATTGTCTGCCATTGCCGATATCTTCTTGACAGAGTATGAAAGTTTAGGTCAGGAACTGAGACAGTTAGTACTAGCTGACTATATTCGCAAGGATTTTGCTAGTTATCTGGGAGATGATCAGGCGACCATTTCTCAGTTGGGGGTTCTCCCTTATTTTGAAAGCATTCGTCGAAAAGCTCAGGAGCAAGAGATACCTGTATCTTTGGCTGTCTTGTCAGGGAGTGTTGTTATTCTTCCCACCAATGTGGCAGCAGAGTTGAAGGAACTCTTGCCTCAGGTTCATCTTAGTTTCTCGTCTATTGGTCAGTTAGATCAAGAGGATTATGTACTGGTGGGATTTTCTAGTACGGCTAAGGGTATTGTAGCGGCGGTGACGGAACTTTTCCAACGCGGTCGGATCCAAGTCCTAGTCGGAACCAAATCTCTCCTCGGAGAGGGTTGGGATGCTCCTTGTGTTAATTCCCTAATCCTCGGAAGCTTTGTGGGGAGCTTTATGCTGAGTAACCAGATGCGCGGGCGTGCCATTCGTATCTGGCCGGGACATCCAGAAAAGACCAGTAACATTTGGCATCTGGTAGCCGTTCAAGCGCAAGCACTTATCACTCTTCCTGGTGAGGAGCCTAGACCAGAGAGCAATCAGGATCTGCAGACCTTGTCGCGACGGATGGAGCATTTTCTTGGATTGGCTTATAATCAGGAGAGTATTGAGACCGGTTTGGATCGTTTGGATTTTCCAAAGCCCCCTTTTAAGAAAAAGCAAATTAGTGAGTATAATGAGCGAGTTAAGAGTCTCTCCAAGGATCGAGCAGGCTTGAGACAAAAATGGCAAGATGCTCTTGTCGTAGCGGATCAGTTCGAGATAGTTACAGAAGTTGCAACTCAAAAACAGAAAATCCCAGTCATGCTCTTGCTTGATGCATTAAAATGGGTTCGCATGTCATTGCTCTTGTTGGCAGTGGATTTGTTGGTCTTGTTATTTAGATTGAGATTGATCGGTGTTTGGTGGCTTACGACAGCCTGTCTCCTCTTTTTGGCCTTTGCATCTTGGCGCTACCTCCGCTATAAGAGTCCCTATAAACGCTTGCAGTCTCTGGGTGAGCAGATCCGAAAGGCTCTGCTAGATTCGGGGCATCTAACGGATGATCAATCCCGTGTTCAGGTAGAGGAGGACAAGGAAAACTATATGGTTTTCGCCTATCTCAAGGGAGGAAGCATGAGGGACAAGGAGCTATTTGCTCAGACTGTGGGAGAGTTCTTTGCTCCAGTGGATAACCAGCGCTATCTCTTGAAGGCAGAGAAAGTCCGACAAGGTCAGTCACCTTACTATGTCGTTCCTAGTCTTTTTGAAAAGCGCAAGGAAGAAGCACAGAAATTTCTCGACTTTCTGACGTCGACTATCGGACGTTATCATCTCGTCTACACACGAACAGAGACCGGACGGAAAATCCTTCTCGAAGCTCGTATCAAAGCTCTCTCTAACAAAAATGATCGTACCTTGACTAAGAAGAAAGTTAAAAGCCGGTTGGAGTAGGGGAGGTAGCTATTCGAAGTTTCGAAGATATGAATTTACTAAAGTTTATATGCATTCTAAACTTAGAATGACAAGAAATACATAAATTTATGAGTATTCTAAGCTTCGAATAGTTGTCTTTCCTAAAGTTTAGATGTATTCTAAAGCTAGAAAAGTTAAAATCTAAAAATAGTAAGAGTCTCTATCTGACAGACGGAGTGTATGCCTAGCAGGTATCCTTCGAATCGTTAGTTAATTTTAAAATTTATCAGTTCTGAAATAATTACTAAATATAGTTAGATAGTGAATTAATTATTACTTGACTTCGTTTTTTAAAATGGTAAAATAAAGTTGTCCATAGGTTCAGCCGTATGGGAAGTCGAATTTATCTGTCACAATGATAGACACTTGCTCACAAGCTACAAATTGTGCTATAATTAATATAGATGAGAAGATGTTAATTTTGATTATCACTGCAATCTGCCTCGGTCGGCAGTTTGGATTCGAACTTCGACAACGTCCTCGTCTTCGTTCGACTCTTAGTCAAATCAACCAGTTTAAAGAATTGGAGGAATTACTGATGGATTTCTTTGAAGAAATCGTTCTGACATTCGTGACTAATTTGGTATTCGGTATTATAAAATAAATTAATAAGTGTGCAATATTAGCTTTTGTTATAGGAATACCGACCTATTGCTAATATTGCTCCTTTTGTTTTATGGAAATAATAAATTTCAAATCGTATAAGTGTAAGAAATATCGTCATATTGATAAACGAATTAAAATTGATGACGTAATAGATTATATTAAAAATCCGGAGAAGGTTGCTCATCATAGCTTTCTTCCTTTTTTGCGTTATGAGCGGAAGAGTTCTAAGTACGTTGGTTATGAGTTTAGTAATATTGATGGTAGACCTGTAAAGTTTAAGATTCGTCCTCTAATGTATGCAGGCCATTTAGATGGTTTGATATATAAATATTATTCTGACTTACTAAACATTTGCTACAATGAGTGGATGGAGGATAATGAATTAAATTTCTTCTCGGTGGCATATCGTACGAATAAACAACATCAAAGTAGTATAGATTTCGCTGCGGAGGCGATTTCTTTTATAGAGAAGCAAGACAATGCTTTTGTAATTATTGGTGATTTTGAAAAATTTTTTGATACATTGGATCACAAATTATTAAAGGATAGATTGCAGAGAGTATTAAAAGTTCAACAATTACCCAGTGATTGGTATAACATATATAAATCACTAACTAAATTTGCCTTTATTGAAAAAAGTACTTTAGATTTTTCTGATGATTCTTTGGTACTGAAAAATGATGCTAGTTATTTTCGTAGTATAGGTGATTTTAGAAAATATCAGAAATATAATAAATGCAAATTAAACAAAAATATTTTTGGAATCCCTCAAGGAAATTCATTAAGTGGAGTTTTTGCTAATATCTATGCTATTGATTTTGATAGGAGGTTAGCTGAACTTTCAAAAGAATTTGATGGTTTTTATCAAAGATATTCTGATGATTTTATAATTGTATTAGATGTTGAAAAACTGTATTCTAGGTATGGAAATAATTTTGTAGAGGCGATTACAAATTTATTAAAAGAATTATCAGATGAGAATAAAATTCATTTACAGACTGATAAAAATAAAAAATTTTTTATTAATGATAATGTGTTATTGAATGAACATAACAAAGTAAATAGTATAGATTATTTAGGGTTTAGATTTGATGGTAATAATGTCAAAATTCGTGAAAAGAGTATCTATAAATTTTATCGTGAAGGTAGAAAATTGATATACAAATCTAAATATATTCAAAAGAAGAAAGGTTTAAAGAAGTTACCAAATCGTCACAAAATTTACTCATTGTATACTGATTTTGGAAAATCAAAAAAATATCCTAGCAATTTTATAAAATATGCTCAGAGGTCCCAGGAAATATTTGATAAAATTAGTCCAAATACTTCTAATCTAATGTTGTCACAATTAAAAAATAGAAAGAAAAAAATTGAAAAGGCATTAGGATACAGAATTCACTCTAAAATGAAAACCACTCGCTCTTCTGTACTGCATCCTAAAAGTTAGATTTTTTCTGTCTAACTTTTAGGATACAATTTCATTCTTAGTTCAAGTGCTTTTTCTTGAAATATGATAAAATATAACGGATAATGCATTGAACTAGGGAAGTAAAAATGACAAGTAAAGAAAATGTAGAACGCAAGGAGTTGCATCGTAAAATTTGGGCGATTGCTGATGATGTGCGTGGGGCTGTAGACGGTTGGGATTTTAAACAGTACATTCTGGGAATTCTGTTCTATCGTTTTATTTCTGCACACATGGCTGACTATTTTGACCATACAGAACATGAGGCTGGGGATTTGGAATTTCGCTATGCTGACTTGAGTGACCAAGAGGCTGAGCAAGATTTCAAACCAGGTACAGTTGAGGCTAAAGGATTCTTTATTCTTCCTAGCCAATTGTTTGAAAATGTTGTCAAGGATGCTTCACAAAATGAAAATTTAAACGAAGACTTGGCCAATATCTTTCAGGCTATTGAGAAGTCAGCGATTGGCTTCAAATCAGAGGACGATATCAAAGGCTTGTTTGATAACTTAGATACACGAAGTAACATCCTTGGTGGAAGTGTTCCAGAAAAAAATAAACGCCTATCTGATATCCTCAATGGTATCAATAGCATTAACTTTGGCAACTTTCAGGACAATGATATTGATGCTTTTGGGGATGCTTATGAGTTCTTGATTTCCAACTATGCTAGTAATGCAGGAAAAAGCGGGGGTGAATTTTTCACACCTCAGACAGTTTCTAAACTACTAGCTCGACTAGTCATGGTCGGCAAGGATAAGATTAACAAGGTCTATGACCCAACTTGTGGGTCGGGTTCACTCTTGTTACAGATGAAAAAACAATATGAAGAACATATTCTAGAGGATGGTTTCTTTGGTCAAGAAATCAACATGACCAACTATAACTTGGCTCGTATGAATATGTTCTTGCACAATATCAACTACAATAACTTTGACATTAAGCGAGGAGACACCCTTTTAAATCCTCAGCATTTAGAAGAAAAGCCATTTGATGCTATCGTTTCTAACCCTCCGTATTCTGTCAAATGGGTGGGAGATGGAGACCCAACGCTGATAAACGATGACCGTTTTGCGCCAGCTGGTAAGTTAGCACCCAAGTCAAAAGCTGACTTTGCCTTTATCATGCATAGTCTCAACCACTTGTCCAATAAAGGTCGGGCAGCTATTGTTTGCTTCCCAGGAATTTTCTATCGTGGAGGAGCTGAAAAGACCATTCGTCAGTATCTTGTAGATAACAACTTTGTTGAAGCTGTTATTGCCCTTCCAGACAATCTCTTCTTTGGAACTTCTATTGCGACCACGATCTTAGTTCTGGCGAAGAATAAACTTGAAAATAAAACCCTCTTTATTGATGCGAGTAGAGAATTCAAAAAAGAAACCAATAACAATATTTTGACAGATAGTAATATTGAGCATATTGTTGAATTGTTCACTAATTATCAAAGTGTGGATTATAAAGCAGCTCTTGTTGATAATGAAGTGATTGGCTCAGAGCAAGACTACAATCTATCTGTCTCAACCTATGTCGAACAAGAAGATACACGTGAAAAAATTGATATTTATGTGCTCAATAAAGAAATCGCTGAGACTGTTGCCAAGATTGACCACTTGCGTGCAGAGATAGATAAGATTGTCGAGGAACTTAGCTATGGCAAATGGTGTGATTCTCTATAGAACTGATGACGGGGAGTCCGCTATTGAACTTCGTCTGGATAATGGAACGGTCTGGCTGACCCAACAAGAACTAGCTGAACTCTTTCAGACCTCCAAGCAAAACATTAGTAAACATATAAAGGCGATCTTTGAAGACGGTGAACTGGATGAAGCAGTGGTTGTCAACTATCAGTTGACAACCACTCGTCACGGTGCAATAGCTGGTAAAACTCAGTCAAAAAAGTCACCGACTATAATCTTGATATGATTTTGGTTATTGGTTATCGTATATACTATATTGAAAATAATTTCAAAAAAGCAAAAAATCCTTGAATTATCTGTTAAAAACGGTATAATAGAGTTAATAGGACCGCCCACCTCTCTTTGATGTGACAAGGCGGACATTTTTTTATACGGAAGTTATTATGAAAATTAAAGAATTTAAAACTTGGGATGAGCAGGTGGCCAAATTAATTGAGCACGGATGTAAAGATATCAAATCAAATGAGTATGCGATTGATATTTTACAAAAGGTTAATTATTATCGGCTAACTGCTTATTTTTTACCTTTTCGTGATAAAGAGACGCAGAAATATGATTCCAGCAAGGTTTCTTTGGAGAAAATTTATGGAATTGCTTGTTTTGATGCAGAGTTACGTTTGCTTATTTTCAAGTATTTAGAGGACATTGAGTTGTATTTTAGAACTCAAGTTGCCTATCATCATGGGAATAAATATGGAGCTTTAGCTTATAAAGAAGCGACTACTTTTAATAAATTTCATAAACATAATGAATTTTTAGGAAATATTGAAAACGAGTTGAAGCATAGGAAGAAAAGTCCGATTTATAAGCATCATCAGCGAAAATATGATGGAGAGTTTCCTATTTGGGTTTTAGTAGAATTTTTTTCTTTTGGAATGACTTCGAAATTTTTTGCAGATTCTCCGATAGATATCCAGCAAGATATTGCTAAAAATGTTTGTATAAAGTCCACTCAAGTTAGAACCTATCTAGAAGTTGCAGTAGTTTTAAGAAATTACTGTGCCCACTATAATCGATTATATTATACAAGCTTCACAAAGATACCTAGTCAACTCCCTACTTTTATGAACGAAAATAGTAAATTAAAAAATAGACTAATGGCACAACTTTATGCAGTTAAAAGCTTATACCCTGATAAGAAAAAATGGAACGAAGGATTTCTAGGGGAATTGTCAGCACTCATTAAACGCTATCAAGCAGTGATTCATCTGCATCATATTGGATTTGTCGATGAGTGGGAAGAAGTACTGAAGAAATGAGGAACTATAATATGAACATCCTAGAAGAAATCCAAAACTGTCCTGTTGAGTGGAAAGAGTTGGGGGAAGTGGCATTTTTAAAACGTGGGAAAACAATTACCTATAAAACAGCTACTGATGGACCTTATCCAGTTATTTCTGGAGGTCAGAAACCTGCATACTTTCATGGAGAATTTAACAGAGAAGGTGAAACAATAACTGTTGCAGGTAGTGGAGCATATGCAGGTTTTGTGATGTATTGGAAAGAACCTATCTTTGTATCAGATGCTTTTTCTATTAAACCATTTGAGGAAATGTTAAGTACGAAGTATTTATATCATTGTCTTCTTGAAAAACAAGAAATTATTTTTAGTTTGAAAAAAGGTTCAGGTGTGCCGCATGTATATCCTAAGGACGTTTCAAAACTCCTAATTCCAATCCCTCCTCTAGAAATTCAAGAAAAGATCGTGCAAAAACTTGACAAAATGACTGAGTATGTTACAGAATTGACCTCAGAATTGATCTCACGTAAAAAGCAATATTCTTTTTATAGAGATAAACTGTTATCATTTGATGATGAGGTTTATCAGGTTGAGTGGAAGACACTCCTAGAGGTTTCTAAGAAGATAACATCAGGAGGCACACCAGATAGATCAAATAGTTTATATTATGGAGGTTCAATTCCTTGGCTTAGAACTCAAGAGGTAGATTTTCGGGAGATTTATGATACAGAATTAGGCATAACGGAAGAAGGATTAGCGAATTCATCAGCTAAATGGATTGAAAAAAATGCGGTTATAGTGGCTATGTACGGAGCAACTGCTGCGAAAGTGGGTATTGCCAAAATTCCATTAACAACAAATCAAGCATGCTGTAACATTGAGATAGATGAAGATATAGCAAATTATCGTTATGTTTACTATTGGTTGACTTATAATTATGAGACCTTGAAATCAATGGGACAAGGATCGCAATCAAATATTAATGCTGGGATAATAAAATCCTTCAAAATCCCAGTACCATCTCTTGAAATCCAGTCTCGTATTGTTCAAGTTCTAGACAACTTTGATACAGTATGTAACGACTTAAATATTGGACTGCCCAAGGAGATTACACTACGCCAAAAACAGTACGAATATTTTAGAGAAAAACTCTTGACATTCGTAGCCGAAGGCGAGTACACTGAGAGTAGAGTAGAGGAGTGGGACAACTCCGCTATTATCAAGCTTTTAAAATGGGTATTTGGTCCAATTCGAGTGAAGGTGGGACAAGTCGTCAATTTGCAACGTGGGAAACGTCTTGTTAGAAATCAGCTAACTACTTCAGGAAGTTTTCCAGTTTATCAAAACAGTTTGACGCCCTTAGGATATTATACCGAATCAAACAGAGTGAAAAATACTAGCTTTGTAATTTGTGCAGGAGCAGCTGGTGAAATTGGGTATAGCGATACGGATTTTTGGGCGGCAGATGATGTCTACACATTAGAGACGTCAGATAATATTTCTGATAAATTTATGTACTATGTCTTGTTAAGTAAGCAAGATAGACTCAAATCACAAGTTCGAAAGGCTAGTATTCCTAGATTATCTAAGGATGCTATTGATAAAGTAACGTTCTACTTACCATCCCTTACTGAACAAAAAAGAATTGTCTCCATTCTTGACAATTTTAACACCCTGACCAACTCTCTTTCTGAAGGTCTTCCAAAAGAAATCGAACTAAGACAGAAACAGTATGAATACTGGAGAGAACAATTATTAAACTTGACTAGATAAATTTTTTAATCATTTTGAGATAGAATCTCAATTAAAACAAAAAAAGGAAGCATGCAATGGTTGATTATTCAAAAGTACATGAAGCAATTGCGGAAACAAATGAAGGGATTCTCTTAGCGGAGTATCAACCAGAGTACCGCACGGATAGAGAGTATCAGTCAGAAGCTGACCTAGAAAATCAGTTGATTTCTGATTTGGTAAATCACCTCAACTACGAACGTTTAGATATTCACACACCTACTGAACTCTTAGCAAATGCGAAGCTTCAGATTGAAAAGCTAAATAAGGTGGCCTTTACAGATGCTGAATGGAATCGCTTTGTAGTAGAATATCTGGATTGTCCCAATGAAGGATTGGTTGAAAAAACACGAAAAATCCAAGAAAATCATATCTACGACTTTGTATTTGATGATGGACGGATTAAAAATATTTTCATCCTTGATAAGAAAAACATTCACAATAACAGTATGCAGGTCATCAATCAAGTGACTCAGGTGGGGAGCCATGCCAACCGTTATGATGTGACCATCCTAGTAAACGGCCTTCCCTTAGTTCAGATTGAATTAAAGAGACGAGGGGTTAGTCTTAAAGAAGCTTTTGAACAAATCCATAGATATAGTAAGGAAAGTTTCAATAGTGAAAATTCTTTATACAAATATATTCAGATTTTTGTCATTTCTAATGGCACTTATACACGCTACTTTGCAAATACGACAGCTCAAAATAAAAATCATTATGAGTTCACCTGTGAATGGGCAGACCGTAAAAATAAAACAATTCATGACCTTGAAGACTTTACCGTTACCTTTTTGAGCAAACGAGTTCTTTTAGAAGTTTTAACCAAGTATTGTGTTTTTGACTCTGATAATACCTTGCTCATCATGCGTCCTTATCAGATAGCGGCTACTGAGAGTATTATACGCAAGATTCATTCATCTAACGAGATGAAGAATTTTGGCACTATCAATGCCTGTGGTTATATCTGGCATACGACGGGGTCTGGGAAAACCTTGACCAGCTTTAAAACAGCTCGTTTGGCGACAGAGTTGGACTATATTGATAAAGTGATTTTTGTGGTGGATAGAAAAGACTTAGACTATCAAACTATGAAGGAATATCAAAAATTTCAACCAAATTCAGTCAATGGTAGCAATAATACAAAAGAACTCCAACGCAGTATTGAAAAAGAAGACGACCGTATTGTTGTTACAACCATTCAAAAGTTAAATAAGTTTATCACTGCAAATCCAAATCATGAAATCTATGGTAAAAAATATGTTTTAATTTTTGATGAATGTCACCGCTCCCAGTTTGGGAAGGCTCAAAAGCGTATTAAGAAGGCCTTTAAACAGTATGCTCTATTTGGTTTTACAGGGACACCGATTTTTCCAGAAAATAGCTTAACGGGAGAGACAACGCAAGAGGTTTTTGGCGAACAACTTCATAACTACGTTATCACAGATGCTATTCGAGATAAAAAAGTGTTGAAGTTTAAAGTTGATTACAACTATATCAAGCCTGAAATCAATAAGTATAGAGAAGCTGAAAAAGCAGTTGGTCAAGAGATTGATGAGAAGAAACTCAAAAAGATGGAGAAGGAACTCCTTTTGCATCCAGAACGGATAGCAACCATCACAGAGTACCTGTTGAGAGTTTATAATGACAAAACGCATCGAAATCAACACTATACTCATAAGCAAAAACAACTGTTTGGATTTAATGCTATGTTGACTGTACAAAGTATTGAAGCTGCTAAACTATACTACGACGAACTTCAGCGACAACAGGTAGCTCTACCAGAAGCTAAGCGTTTGAAAGTTGCAACCATTTTTAGCTTTGCACCTAACGAAGAACAGTCTGCTTATGGGGAAATTCAAGACGAGGAGCTAAACCCTCAAGATACAGCCATGCCTCTTTCATCTAAAGAGTTTCTTGCTAAGGCAATCTACGACTATAATCAAATGTTCAAGACCAACTTTTCGACAGATGGCAAAGAGTTTCAAAATTACTATCGTGACCTTTCTAAACGAGTTAAGTCCAAGGAAGTGGATTTACTGATTGTAGTGGGGATGTTCTTGACAGGATTTGATGCTCCGACCATGAATACTCTCTTTGTCGATAAAAACCTTCGTTATCATGGATTGATTCAGGCATTCTCGAGAACCAATCGAATTTTTAATAGGGTTAAACCTTTTGGAAATATTGTTTGTTTCCGTGATTTAGAAAAGGCTACGCAAGAAGCTATTAAGACTTTTGGGGACACCAATAAGCTTGAAATCATCTTAGAAAAAAGTTTTAGCGAATACATGGATGGTTTCGTGGATCAGGTAACGGGTATCGAGGTCAAAGGATACACTGCAGTTTGTCAGGAAATTCTGGAAAGATTCCCGAATCCGCAAGAGATTGAAACAGAGCACGATAAAAAAGAGTTTGTTAAGTTATTTGGTGAGTTATTGAAGCTTGATAATGTTCTTCGAAATTATGACGAATTCCAAGAAATCGACAAACCTATTTCAGAAGGCTATCTTCAGGATTTAAGAAGTGCTTATGTGGAAATTCGAGATGAATTTTTGAATCTTAAAAACTATGAAAAAACTAAGGATTTGGATGTTGATCTTTCAGATGTTGAATTTGAAATCGAACTCTTAAAAACAGATGAGATTAATCTGGATTATATCCTTGCATTGATTGTTGAAAAATCGAAGAATTCTGAGTCTAAAGAAGTAATGAAAGCAGAAGTTAGTCGTGTGATTCGTTCTAGTATTGATATTCGTGCCAAAGAAGAGTTGGTTATTGGATTTATCAATGACACCGATTTGCAAAAATTGAAAGACCATGATGGGATTGTCAATGCTTTCTACGAATATGGCAAGGAGCGCAAGAAAATTGCGATTCACGACCTAGCTGAGGCTGAGAAACTTGTAGCTGATTATCAATTGTTCATCGACAAATCAATTCAACGAGGTTATGCTGAAAATAGTGGGACCGATTTGGATTCGATTATTCCACCAACTTCTCGTAGACAGGGAGCGCGTGAACGGAAAAAGCAAGAAGTTTTACGTAAGATTCAATTGTTAGTAGAGACTTATTCAGGTATTTGATGATTTCTAAATCAAGGCTTATTAGAAAAATCAGGAACTACAAAAAACACTCATAATTCGCTCACTATTCGCTCATTTTTAAATTACAACTTTGTTTCCATATTTCCTGGAAACGGATAGAAAACAAGGAGAAACATGGAACAAACTAACCAAAAATCCCAGTGCCAGCAACTCTGGGCTAGAAACAAATACCTCGTTTTGAGCCATTCCAGCAATATTTACAATGAGATTCGCCAATACTTGAAGAATGAACAGGTGGAGCTGAGTCATGTTCAAGAACTGATCGACCGTGCCTGTCAAATCCCTGAGCATAGAGGTCAGGTTTGCAATGCCTTTCAGCATATTTGGGGCTATTTCAAAAAGAAAGTGACAGATGCCGAGCGTAAGGACTATATGCTCTTACTGGATCGCTACCGCTTTGGTCAGGCTTCCAAGGAAGACTTGATCGCTAAAACTCGAGACTTGCTTGACCGCTATCCCAACACCTACTTGCAACATTCTACTTTACTGAAAGGAGACACCCATGAGACTTTGGCATGAGGCTTTGATTTCAAAACTTCCCCGTCCTCAACTTTTGGGGCAACATCGAGAGTGTTGCGCCCTGCGTGGCAATGGCTGGGGCAGAAAGCATGCGACGGTGGACTATGTCTTTACCCACTCGCCTTATCGTCTCTATGCCTATCATCGCTTGATCATGGAGGAGATGGCTGGCCGTGGCTACAATGTCAGTCCAGAGTGGCTGGACAAGAACTACCGTGGCAAGACCTGTCCTCCTTATGAAGACTTACCTGAGGAAGAGTTGGGCAATCCTATCTATAGTGAGCATGACGCAGGATACTATGAGGAGTGCCTGGCTAATCTCCGAGAGAAAGGTATTGAGCTGGAGTAAGAGTCAGGATTAGCTCCACATTATAACTCTTCTCGTAATTTTTTCGAATAATAAAGATGAGACCTTTAGAATTTTCTGAAGGTTTTCTTTTTCAGGGAAATATCAGAATTACAAAAGAAAACCAACCTATAGTCTTTTCTAATAGCATGCCATAGTCACTTATAAGAATCGTCAATAGCTCGTTTGAGCATTCCAACTAAAATACAGCCATAAAACAAGCAATATAAAGGATTTGAGACGCTGGTCTCAAGTCTTTTTCTTTTGTTCAAAAGAGTGATATAGTTTCAAACTATATCAAAGCCTAATTATTTACAATTATACAGACAGTTTCTTTTCTGTTAAGATAGTTTCAATAACAAATTTTGGAGGACAAAACATGTCAACTACAATTATCGGTTTCCCTCGTTTGGGCGAATTCCGCGAATTAAAATTTACAACTGAAAAATACTTTAGAAAAGAAATCTCAGAAGAAGAACTCCTAGCAGCAGCAAAAGAATTGCGCGCGAAACACTGGAACATTGTCAAAGAAAAAGGCATCACTGAAATCCCATCAAATGACTTTTCTCACTATGACAACTTCCTAGATGCGGCTTTCCTTTTCAATGTGGTGCCTGCTTCCGTTCAAAACTTGGACTTGTCTGACCTTGAGCGTTACTTTGCTTTGGGTCGTGGTTACCAAGGAGAAAAAGGGGATGTTCGTGCCCTTCCGATGAAGAAATGGTTCAACACCAACTACCACTACATCGTGCCTAAATTTGAAAAAGACACTCAAGTCAAACTTGCAGGTCACAAGATCTTTGACGAATTCCAAGAAGCCAAAGAACTTGGTCTCAACACTCGTCCAGTCCTTGTAGGTCCGTTCACTTTCCTTCAATTGTCAGACTTTGAAGAAGGCGTGAAAGCAGAAGACTTCGTAGACAGCTTAGTGGCTGCTTACCAAGAAGTTTTTGCTAAATTGGTGGAACTTAGTGCGACTCGCATCCAACTCGACGAAGCGGCTCTTGTCAAAGATTTGACAGCTGAAGAAAAAGCTCTCTTCTTGAACCTCTACAACAAACTTTTGGCTGACAAAAAAGGTCTTGAAGTCTTGCTTCAAACTTACTTCGGTGACGTTCGTGACGTCTACACTGACCTTGTGAACTTGCCAGTAGATGCCATCGGTTTGGACTTCGTTGAAGGTAAGAAAACTCTTGAACTTGTTAAAGGTGGTTTCCCAGCTGACAAGACTCTCTATGCAGGTATCGTCAATGGTAAAAACATCTGGCGCAACAACTATGAAAAGAGCTTAGCTATTCTTGAGCAAATTCCAGCTGAAAACATTGTCTTGACAAGCTCATGCTCACTTCTTCATGTGCCATTTACAACTGCTAACGAAGAATTTGAACCAGCAATCTTGAACCACTTTGCCTTTGCAGTTGAAAAATTGGAAGAACTTCGTGACTTGGATGCTATCCGCAATGGTCAAGGTGCAGAAGCTCTTGCAGCTAACAAAGAACTCTTTGCGACTGAGCGTGTGGGTGAAAATGCAGAACTTCGTGCGCGTATCGCTGGATTGACAGACGCAGACTACACTCGTTTGCCAGCCTTTGCTGAACGTGAAGCTATCCAAGAAGAAGCCTTTAAACTTCCAGCCCTTCCAACAACAACCATCGGTTCATTCCCTCAAACTAAGGAAGTCCGCGCCAAACGTTTGGCTTACCGTAAGGGTGAATTGTCACAAGAAGAGTACGACGCTTTCCTTGCTGAAACCATCGACGAATGGATCACATGGCAAGAAGAAGTTGGATTTGACGTGCTGGTACACGGTGAATTCGAGCGTAATGACATGGTTGAGTACTTCGGTCAAAACTTGTCAGGTTACCTCTTCTCTAAGAATGGTTGGGTACAATCATACGGTATGCGTGGGGTGAAACCACCAATCATCTGGGGTGATGTCACTCGTCTTAACCCTATCACTGTCAAATGGTCTAGCTACGCACAAAGCCGTACAGACAAACCTGTTAAAGGTATGTTGACTGGACCTGTTACTATCCTTAACTGGTCGTTCCCACGTGAAGACATCTCTATCAAGGACTCAACTCTTCAAATCGCTCTTGCCATTAAGGATGAAGTGCTTGACCTTGAAGCTGCTGGTGTGAAAATCATCCAAATCGACGAGGCTGCTCTCCGTGAGAAATTGCCACTCCGTCGTAGCGACTGGTATGAAGACTACCTTGACTGGGCTATTCCAGCCTTCCGCTTGGTACACTCTACAGTAGCGCCAGACACTCAAATCCACACTCACATGTGTTACTCAGAATTTACAGATATCATCCCAGCTATCGACAACATGGACGCGGACGTTATTTCCTTTGAAGCAAGCCGTTCAAACCTTGAAATCTTGGACGAACTCAAAGCGAAAAACTTCCAAACAGAAGTGGGACCTGGGGTTTACGATATCCATTCACCTCGTGTGCCAAATGAAGGCGAAATCGACCACACAATTGATGCTATTCTTGCCAAAGTTCCAAGCAAGAAAGTTTGGATCAACCCTGACTGTGGTTTGAAAACACGTGGTATTCCAGAAACAAAAGAAAGCTTGATCCGCCTTGTCGAGGCAGCAAAAGCTGCGCGTGAGAAATTATAAGATAAGATTTCTCTTGTGACACTGACTGATCAAGGAACTGCTTGGCCTAGCTGGCTCAGCAATCATGAAATCAAAAAGAAAAGGATAATGACTATGTCACGCCAAACGCCGTCACTTTCATTTGAAGTGTTCCCTCCAAACCCAGCTGTGGGTAATGATAAAATTATTTCAGCCTTGCAGGATATGCGGGAGCTGACACCGCACTTTATCAGTGTGACTGCTAGCAATAATAAATTTAATATCAAGGAAACAACGGTTCGTTTGGCTGACTTTATCCAGAATGACTTGGCGATTCCAACTATTGCCCACTTGCCAGCTATCTATCTGACCAAGGACAAAGTTGCTGAAACCATTGCGGACTTGGACAAGGTTGGGGTACAGAAAATCTTGGCCCTACGTGGAGATATTATCCCTGATGTGGAGCCTCAAAAGGATTTCCGCTATGCAACGGACTTGATCGAGTTCATCAAGGAACAAGCCCCTCACTTTGATATTGTTGGCGCTTGCTACCCAGAGGGACACCCTGACTCGCCAAACCAGATCTCGGATATTCAAAATCTCAAGAAGAAAGTGGATGCAGGCTGTTCAAGTCTTGTAACGCAGCTTTTCTTTGACAATGAGCGCTTCTATGATTTCCAAGATAAGTGTACCTTGGCAGGGATTGATGTTCCCATTCATGCGGGGATTATGCCAATTCTGAACCGTAACCAAGCGCTTCGTCTCTTGAAGACTTGTGAGAATATCCACCTTCCACGAAAATTCAAGGCTATCTTGGACAAGTATGAGCATGACCCAGAGTCACTCAGAGCAGCAGGACTTGCCTACGCAGTGGATCAAATCGTGGACTTGGTAACCCAGGATGTTGCGGGTGTGCATCTCTACACCATGAACAATGCTGAAACAGCAAAACACATCCACCAAGCAACCCATGCCTTGTTTAATCATCAGTCTTTAGGATAATCGATTCTTTTAGCACTGAGACGACAGCTTGTCATTCACTTGCTTTTAAATAAAAAATGACAGTTGCGAGAGCCAAAGAATTTGCTAAATAAAATAAACAACAAACCATTCCTCTTTTCATGGGGGAATGGTTCCTTTTTAATAGAAAAGCCCGCACTTTTTAAGAAAAATATGATAAAATAGACTCTGTACGTACTTGATACAAAGATGAGGGTATAAACAGATTCTTAGCTATTCAAATCTGCTATGCTATAAAAGATACAAATGCTAAAGAATAATATTTTTAAACTTTTCAAGGTATTTAGGTAGTTGAACACGGGCTAAATCCCTAGTGAAAAAGATAGATTTCCTGGTGTGCATCGCACACTGCGTCAATCTCCTATTTTCATACGGGATTCTTTGCGCCCTTTGTATCCTGATTTTTGTAGGCAAGGCGTATAATTTCATCAATCCAAAGGGGATTAAAATGACAAAACAAGTGTTTCAAACGACTTTTGCGGGTCGTGAGTTAATCGTAGAGACTGGCCAGGTTGCTAAGCAAGCAAATAGCTCTGTTGTCGTGCGTTACGGTGAGTCAACTGTACTGACTGCAGCCGTGATGTCTAAGAAGATGGCAACTGGGGATTTCTTCCCACTCCAAGTCAACTACGAAGAAAAAATGTATGCAGCTGGGAAGTTTCCTGGTGGCTTTATGAAACGTGAAGGACGTCCTTCGACAGATGCGACTTTGACAGCGCGTTTGATTGACCGTCCAATCCGCCCTATGTTTGCGGAAGGTTTCCGTAACGAAGTGCAAGTAATCAACACCGTCCTTTCTTATGATGAAAATGCATCTGCACCTATGGCTGCTATGTTTGGTTCATCCTTGGCGCTTTCTATTTCAGATATTCCATTTGACGGACCTATTGCTGGGGTACAAGTGGGCTATGTCGATGGTCAAATCATCATCAACCCTACTCAAGAACAAGCAGAGCAATCGCTTCTTGAATTGACAGTAGCAGGTACTAAGCACGCTATCAACATGGTTGAGTCTGGTGCCAAAGAATTGTCAGAAGAAATTATGTTGGAAGCTCTTCTCAAAGGGCACGAAGCAGTCAAAGAATTGATTGCCTTCCAAGAAGAAATTGTTGCTGCTGTCGGTAAAGAAAAAGCAGAAGTGGAATTGCTTCACGTAGATGCGGACTTGCAGGCTGAAATCATTGCAGCCTACAACAGCGACCTCCAAAAAGCGGTTCAAGTAGAAGAAAAATTGGCTCGTGAAGCTGCAACTCAAGCAGTTAAGGATCAAGTGACTGCAGTTTACGAAGAAAAATATGCAGACCACGAAGAATTTGACCGTATCATGCGTGATGTGGCTGAAATCTTGGAACAAATGGAACACGCTGAAGTGCGCCGTTTAATCACAGAAGACAAGGTGCGTCCTGACGGTCGTAAGGTCGATGAAATTCGTCCTTTGGATGCGCAAGTTGACTTCCTTCCTCGTGTGCATGGTTCCGGTCTCTTTACTCGTGGACAAACTCAGGCCCTTTCAGTTTTGACCTTGGCTCCGATGGGAGAAACTCAAATCATCGATGGTTTGGATCCAGAGTACAAAAAACGCTTTATGCACCACTATAACTTCCCTCAATACTCTGTCGGGGAAACTGGTCGTTATGGTGCGCCAGGTCGTCGTGAGATCGGTCACGGTGCTCTCGGGGAACGTGCTCTTGCTCAAGTATTGCCAAGTTTGGAAGAATTCCCATACGCTATCCGCTTGGTGGCTGAGGTCTTGGAATCAAATGGTTCTTCATCTCAAGCATCTATCTGTGCGGGAACTCTTGCCCTTATGGCTGGTGGTGTGCCAATCAAGGCGCCAGTAGCGGGTATTGCCATGGGTCTCATCTCAGATGGAAATAACTATACAGTATTGACAGATATCCAAGGTTTGGAAGACCACTTTGGCGATATGGACTTCAAGGTTGCAGGTACTCGTGAGGGGATTACAGCCCTTCAAATGGATATCAAGATCCAAGGAATCACTGCAGAAATCTTGACAGAAGCTCTTGCTCAAGCTAAGAAAGCTCGTTTTGAAATCCTTGATGTGATTGAAGCAACCATTCCAGAAGTTCGTCCAGAATTGGCTCCAACTGCTCCAAAAATTGATACCATCAAGATTGATGTGGACAAAATCAAGATTGTCATCGGTAAGGGTGGCGAAACTATTGACAAGATTATCGCTGAAACAGGCGTTAAGATTGATATTGATGAAGAAGGTAATGTATCTATCTACTCAAGCGATCAAGATGCCATTAACCGTACCAAAGAAATCATCGCTGGTTTGGTTCGTGAAGCCAAAGTGGATGAAGTTTACCATGCTAAGGTTGTTCGTATCGAGAAATTTGGTGCCTTTGTCAACCTCTTTGATAAGACAGATGCACTTGTGCACATTTCTGAAATGGCTTGGACTCGTACGAACAATGTAGAAGATTTGGTAGCCATTGGTGATGAAGTAGATGTTAAGGTCATCAAGATTGATGAAAAAGGACGTGTTGATGCTTCTATGAAGGCTCTTCTTCCTCGTCCACCAAAACCAGAACACGATGAAAAAGGTGAAAAGTCTGAACGTCCTCACCGTCCACGTCATCACAAGGACCACAAACCTAAGAAAGAATTTACGCACAAACCAAAAGACTCAGAATAAGAAAAGGAGAAATGTATGGGATGGTGGCGCGAAACCATTGATATTGTAAAAGAAAATGATCCAGCGGCGCGCACCACTTTGGAGGTTCTACTGACTTATCCAGGTGTCAAGGCCTTAGCGGCTCACCGTCTCTCGCATTTTCTCTGGAAGCACGGCTTCAAACTCCTGGCTCGGATGCACAGTCAGTTTTGGCGCTTTTGGACCCAAATCGAGATTCATCCGGGTGCCCAGATTGACTCAGGTGTTTTTATCGACCATGGTTCAGGTCTGGTGATTGGAGAGACGGCGATTGTTGAAAAAGGCGTTCTTCTCTATCACGGAGTGACTCTCGGTGGGACAGGGAAAGACTGTGGCAAACGCCATCCGACTGTGCGTAAAGGAGCTCTCATATCGGCCCATGCCCAAGTTATCGGGCCAGTAGAAATCGGTGAAAATGCCAAAGTCGGTGCAGCAGCAGTTGTCGTGGCAGATGTACCTAGTGATGTAACAGTTGTCGGTATTCCGGCTAAGATCGTCCGCGTTCATGGACAGAAGGATGAGCCTATCATCCACGAAGTCGAAGAAAAACGAGAGTACTACGTCAATAAACTCGAGCAGGCTAAAGAAGCCAGTCACAGATCGTCGGGGTTGTAGAGGATACCTATATGATTCAAGCAAGAAATAAGTTGAGCCAAGAAGAGTTATTTGAAGCGAAAAAACTAATTGACTGTTGCCAAGCCTATGATGGAACTTATCGTGATCCCTATCTTTCTAACATGCTTAATTTTGACCCAAACATGCCCGCCTTTTTCCTTTATTATGAAAAAGGCGAACTTGTTGGTCTATTAACTGTCTATGCTGATGACCAAGATGTGGAAGTGACGATACTGGTTCATCCAAATCATCGCCGTCAGGGAATTGCGCGTGCTTTGTTTACGAGTTTTGAGAAAGAAACGGCTTCTTTCCCTATTCGTTCAGTTACTTTTCAGACAGAACGTATTTTTCTAGAGCGTCATCCTGATTTTGTCAGCAACTGGGGATTGGTCGAGGATGAAGATACAGAAACCTGGTTAGGTAAGGATAGAAGACCTTATCCGTTAACAAAACTTTCCAATCTTGAAGTTTTGTTAGCAGATAGTTCATATCAGGAGCAAATTAGCCAGTTAAAATTTCAGGCATTTTCAGAGGAGCATGAATTGAGAGAAGTTGTGGATAGATATGTCGCCGAAGCTCTGAAGGATCCAGAAAGTCGTCTATATATTTTATTAAAAGACGGTCAGGTTATTGGAACTTGTACGGTAGATTTATCGACTAATACAAATTACCTCTATGGTTTGGTAATATCGGAACCTGAACGTGGAAAAGGCTATGGAAGCTACTTCGTAAAATCTCTTATCAACCAACTGATTGAGCAAAATGATAAGGAATTTCAGATTGCAGTAGAGGACAGCAACGTAGGTGCCAAGCGCTTGTATGAAAAAATCGGCTTTGTCAAACAGACACAGGTAGTTTATCTGAATGAGAAAGAGTAGAAAAATGCTATTAGAAGAATTCGAAAATGTACCTGCTGTTATCGAACCAACTGATCGAAGTATTCGTGGTGGTGGAGAAATCTGTGACACGATTATTTTATCTTTTAATGGAGAAATCGTTGAACGAGTAAAGCAGTTTGAAGATATTTACGAAGGTGGCTATCTAACCAATCTAAATGGCAGACTTCCATGGTATATCTATGAAAAAGATGGGAGAAAGGTAGCAGTTGCTATAGCTACGATTGGAGCCCCAATGGTTGTAGGTCTCTTAGAAGAACTCAAAGCAAGAGGATTTAAGAACTTTATTGTTTTGGGTTCTTGCGGAGTTCTAGATCAGTCTATTCAGGCAGATAAGATTATCCTACCAAGTTCAGCTCTACGTGATGAAGGTACAAGTTACCATTACGCTCCTCCAAGTGATGAGATAGCTTATGATGAAACTTTGCTCTTAACTATGGAAGGAGCCTTGAACAAATCTTGCATCGAGCATATCCGCACCAAGTCTTGGACGACTGATGCCTTTTATCGGGAAACGCCTGATAAGATCAAGCGTCGCTTGGCTGCCGGTGCCCAAGTGGTGGACATGGAAGCTTCAGCTATCATGGCTTGGAGCCAATTTCGCAAGACCAAGGTCTATCAATTCTTCTACACAGCTGACTATGTGGATCATCATAACCGAACCTGGGATGCCCGCCATGAAGATCGGACAGCTGATGCCATGACTTTTTTCACTATCGCTTTGACAATAGCAAAGGAACTAGAAAGGTAACTACAAGAATGGCAGTATATTTTTACGGCTGTATCACCATGGATGGCTACTTGGCAGACAGCCAGCACAGGATAGACTGGCTGCATCAGCTTGGTTCTGTAGAGGATACAGGCTATGATGATTTTTACAGGCAAATGGATATCACCATCATGAGCAAGCGGACCTTTGAGGAAATCCAAGATTTGCAAGATGTAGAAAGTTTTTATCAAGCTACGGAAAACTATGTCTTTACGCATGATAGAAACCTGCCTGTCAGCAATTACCAGCCAGTAGCTGGGGATGTGGTGGACTTTGTTCGCCAGATTGACAAAGGCAAAAATGTCTTTGTGATTGGTGGTAATTCCTTAGTAGGACCGCTCTTGGATGCGGATCTTTTCGACCACCTCATTATTCAGATAGCGCCCCTTATCCTAGGAAAGGGGGTTCCCCTCTTTACCCAAGAGGAAGGGCAGCGCTTTTATCAACTGGATAGCCTCAGACAATTTGGTCCTTTTGCAGAGCTGGTTTTCAGCCGAAAAAGTCAGAAATAGAGAAGGGAGTGGACCGCATGATTAAAATTTACGACACCATGTCTCGTGATTTGCGAGAATTTGTCCCAATCGAGGACGGCAAGATCAAGATGTATGTTTGTGGGCCTACGGTATACAACTATATCCACGTGGGGAATGCCCGTTCAACAGTGGCTTTTGATACCATTCGTCGCTACTTTGAATACCGTGGTTATGAGGTTGCCTATATTTCCAATTTCACAGATGTGGATGATAAGATTATCAACCGTGCCAAGGAAGAAGGCATCACGCCTCAGGAGGTTGCGGACAAGTACATCGCTGCCTTTCGTGAGGATGTGACAGCTTTAGGCGTCAAACCTGCGACTCGCCATCCGCGTGTAGTGGAGTTTATGGCTGATATCATTCGTTTTGTGGAAGACTTAATTGAAAAAGGCTATGCTTATGAGAGTCAAGGGGATGTTTACTTCCGTGTGGAAAAATCCCACAACTATGCTAAATTGGCTAATAAAACCTTGGAAGATTTGGAGCTGGGTGCTTCAGGTCGTACCGATGAAGAAACAGCTCGCAAGGAAAATCCTGTGGACTTTGCCCTTTGGAAAGCTGCAAAACCAGGCGAGATTTCTTGGGATAGTCCTTGGGGACCTGGTCGTCCGGGTTGGCATATCGAGTGTTCGGTCATGTCGACAGAGATTTTGGGCGATACCATTGATATCCACGGTGGGGGAGCCGATCTGGAGTTTCCGCATCACACCAATGAAATTGCCCAGTCAGAAGCCAAAACAGGCAAGACTTTCGCCAACTACTGGATGCACAATGGTTTTGTCAACATCGACAATGTCAAGATGTCTAAGTCCTTGGGCAACTTTATCACAGTCCATGATGCCCTCAAAACTCTTGATGGCCAAGTGCTTCGATTCTTCTTTGCGACTCAGCATTACCGTAAGCCTATCAACTTTACCGAAAAAGCAGTGCGTGATGCGGAGACTAATCTCAAGTATCTGAAGAACACTTATGAGCAGCCATTTACTGGGAGTGTTGATGTCCAAGAGTTACAAGCCTTTAAAGATAAGTTTGTAGCCGCTATGGATGAGGATTTCAACTCTGCCAACGGCATCACAGTTGTCTTTGAAATGGCCAAGTGGATCAACTCTGGTAACTACACCGCTGAAGTAAAGGCAGCCTTGGCCAAGCTCTTAGAAGTTTTTGGTATTGTCTTTATAGAAGAAGTTCTAGATGCAGACATTGAGGCCTTGATCCAAAAACGTCAAGAGGCGCGTGCCAATCGTGACTTTGCGACAGCGGACCAAATCCGTGACCAATTGGCGGCTCAAGGAATTAAGCTCCTTGACACCAAGGATGGAGTGAGGTGGACTCGTGATTGATGTCAACCTCATTAACGGGATAGCGCTGGCTTTTGAGGGAGATGCAGTTTACTCCATGTATATTCGTCGCCATCTCATCCTCAAAGGCATGACCAAGCCCAATAAACTCCACCAAGAGGCGACTAAGTATGTGTCAGCCAAGGCTCAGGCGCGCTTGATTGCCCTTATGTTGGAGGAGCAAGTCCTGACGGAAAAAGAAGAAGAAATCTACAAACGTGGTCGCAATACCAATAGTCACACAAAGGCTAAAAATGCTGATGTGGTGACCTACCGCATGTCTACTGGCTTTGAGGCGGTGATGGGGTATCTCCATCTGACTGAAAATCTGGAGCGGCTAGAGACCTTAATTTCTTGGTGTATCCAAAAAGTGGAGGAGTAGAAATGCTTGCTAAAGAACTACAAGACTGGTTTCCTGAAGCTCAGATTTCAGATCAGCCAGTAGAGAAACCAGGCTATCTAACTCTCCCTTTAGCCTCTCAGCAGTGGATTTTACTGGAGGAGACCAATCTCACTGAACGTGAAAAGCAGTTAATTGCCCTTTTAACCCAGCAGGAGCAGGCTCGTTCGCTCAATCCTTGGTATTCCTATCTGATTGAGGGAAAGGGGCAGGCGCCTCAAACTTTTAAAAAGATACAACTGGTTTATTGCCATCTATCCTATTACCAACAGGAAAATCTAGCCTCTTGGCTGGATATGATGCAGACCCTCTTTCCTAACTGCCAGACAGTGTTGCAGGTCGGAGTTCAGGACTATGTTTTTGTTCTCCAGCAAGATAAATACAGCTCTGTTCGCTCAATCTTATCCGATACGATTGAGGCAGTAGAGTATGATTTTGGTCTTCGTCTATCTATCATGTTGGGGCAGGTCTGGTCACAGACTGGATATCAGGCTCTGTCAGATTTAATCCAAGCAGAGCGGGACTTGTTTAAGACTTGGTGGCGTCAAGGACATCAAGGTGTTCATACTTTTTCCCAGCTCTATCTTTGGAGTATGGGAGAAAGACTTGTGGACCTGAGAGTCATTAAAGAATACCTACACCAGATGATTTTGGATCAGGATCAGATTCAGGAAATTATCCTTTCTCTCTGGGAAAATAGTGCTGTCCTAACTAAAACAGCCCAGCAACTCTATCTGCACCGCAATTCTCTCCAATACAAGATTGATAAATGGGAAGAATTGACAGGGCTTCAGTTGAAGGAGTTGGCCGACTTGACCCTGTGTTATCAATTGATTTTACCAGATATTCTCTAAAGTTTTGTGCAAGTTGCACAGAACTTTTTTGTTTTTTTGGTCATCTTGCCATAGAAATGTAAAGCGTTTTCATTTATAATAAAACTATCAAAAAATAAAAGGAGTTCACCTTCCATGGTAGAATTAAATCTTAAAAATATTTACAAAAAATATCCAAACAGCGAACATTATTCAGTTGAAGACTTCAACTTGGACATCAAAGACAAGGAATTTATCGTTTTCGTAGGTCCTTCAGGATGTGGTAAATCAACAACTCTTCGTATGATCGCTGGTCTTGAAGACATCACAGAAGGTACTGCATCTATCGATGGCGTGGTTGTCAACGACGTAGCACCAAAAGACCGTGACATCGCCATGGTATTCCAAAACTACGCTCTTTACCCACACATGACTGTTTATGACAACATGGCTTTCGGTTTGAAATTGCGTAAATACAGCAAAGAAGACATCGATAAACGTGTTCAAGAAGCAGCAGCAATTCTTGGTTTGAAAGAATTCTTGGATCGTAAACCTGCTGACCTTTCAGGTGGTCAACGTCAACGTGTTGCCATGGGTCGTGCGATTGTCCGTGATGCAAAAGTGTTCTTGATGGACGAGCCTTTGTCAAACTTGGATGCCAAACTTCGTGTATCAATGCGTGCTGAAATTGCGAAAATCCACCGTCGTATTGGAGCTACAACTATCTACGTAACCCACGACCAAACAGAAGCGATGACACTTGCAGACCGTATCGTTATCATGTCAGCAACTAAGAACCCTGCTGGTACAGGTACTATCGGACGTGTAGAACAAATCGGTACTCCTCAAGAAGTTTACAAAAACCCAGTTAACAAATTCGTAGCAGGATTTATTGGAAGCCCAGCTATGAACTTCATCAACGTGAAATTGGTTGGTGGTGAAATTGTTTCTGACGGTTTCCGCTTGAAAGTTCCAGAAGGAGCTTTGAAAGTTCTTCGTGAAAAAGGCTATGAAGGAAAAGAATTGATCTTCGGTATCCGTCCAGAAGACGTGAATGCAGAACCCGCTTTCCTTGAAACATTCCCAGAATCAGTTGTCAAAGCTACGATCTCTGTATCAGAATTGCTTGGTTCAGAATCTCACCTTTACTGCCAAGTCGGTAAAGACGAATTTGTTGCAAAAGTGGATGCTCGTGACTACTTGCAAACAGGTGCAACAGTTGAACTTGGATTTGACTTGAACAAAGCACACTTCTTCGACGTAGAAACTGAAAAAACAGTTTACTAAGATAAATAAAAACAGTAAAGCACTGCAGAGTTTCTCTTGCAGTGCTTTTTCCTTTTAAATGCAGAGGCTAGGCATGAAAACAGGCTTTTCTAGTTTTAATATTCTTAAAAAAGTGATAAAATGGTAGGAAGAATTGGAGAGTATAGATGCCGAAAGAAGTGAATTTGACGGGCGATCAGGTAGTCGCTTTAACGAGAGAATATTTAACAAAGGAAGACGTTGCTTTTGTACAAAAAGCATTGATTTACGCAGTTGATTGTCATAGTGGTCAATACCGAAAATCAGGTGAGCCCTATATTATCCATCCTATCCAAGTGGCAGGAATTCTGGCTAAGCTCAAACTGGATGCCGTAACTGTTGCCTGTGGTTTTTTGCATGATGTAGTTGAGGACACAGATGCGACACTGGATGATTTGGAGCGTGAGTTTGGTCATGATGTTCGGATTATCGTTGATGGAGTGACCAAGCTTGGTAAGGTTGAGTACAAATCACTCGAGGAACAATTGGCTGAAAATCACCGCAAGATGCTCATGGCCATGTCTGAAGATATCCGTGTTATTTTGGTCAAACTATCGGACCGTTTGCACAATATGCGGACTCTCAAACACCTGCGAAAGGACAAGCAAGAACGTATCTCCAGAGAAACCATGGAAATTTACGCACCACTAGCTCATCGTCTAGGGATTTCCAGTGTCAAGTGGGAGTTGGAAGATTTATCTTTCCGTTACCTCAATCCAACTGAGTTTTACAAGATTACTCACATGATGAAGGAGAAACGCAGAGAACGTGAGGCTTTGGTCGATGAAGTCGTAACCAAGTTGGAGGACTATGCTACCGAACGCAATCTCAAAGGGAAAATCTATGGTCGTCCTAAGCATATCTATTCTATCTATCGCAAGATGCAGGATAAGAAGAAACGCTTTGAGGAGATTTATGACCTGATTGCCATTCGCTGTATCTTAGATACCCAGAGTGATGTCTATGCCATGCTGGGTTATGTGCATGAACTTTGGAAACCCATGCCAGGCCGCTTCAAAGACTATATCGCTAATCGTAAGGCCAATGGATACCAGTCTATCCATACGACCGTTTATGGACCAAAAGGGCCGATTGAATTCCAGATTCGGACCAAGGAAATGCACGAAGTGGCTGAGTACGGGGTAGCAGCTCACTGGGCCTATAAGAAAGGCATTAAAGGGCAGGTCAACAGCAAGGAATCTGCTATTGGGATGAACTGGATCAAGGAGATGATGGAGCTCCAAGACCAGGCTGATGATGCCAAGGAATTTGTGGACTCTGTTAAAGAAAACTATCTGGCGGAGGAGATTTACGTTTTTACCCCAGATGGTGCGGTCCGCTCCCTTCCAAAAGATTCAGGACCGATTGACTTTGCCTATGAAATTCATACCAAAGTCGGTGAAAAAGCGACCGGTGCTAAGGTCAATGGCCGTATGGTTCCACTAACAACCAAGCTCAAGACAGGGGATCAGGTTGAAATTATAACCAACCCCAACTCCTTTGGACCGAGTCGTGACTGGCTCAACATGGTCAAGACCAGCAAGGCGCGCAACAAGATTCGCCAGTTCTTTAAAAATCAAGACAAGGAATTATCTGTTAACAAGGGCCGTGAGATGCTGATGGCCCAGTTCCAAGAAAACGGTTATGTGGCCAATAAATTCATGGACAAGCGTCACATGGACGAGGTCCTTCAAAAGACCAGCTACAAGACAGAGGAGGCCCTCTATGCAGCTATTGGTTTTGGAGAAATTGGCGCTATTACCGTCTTTAACCGTTTGACCGAAAAGGAACGCCGTGAGGAAGAACGTGCCAAGGCCAAGGCGGAAGCAGAAGAGCTTGTCAAAGGTGGCGAAGTTAAGGTTGAGAATAAGGAGAAGCTCAAGGTTAAGCATGAGGGCGGTGTCATTATTGAGGGAGCCTCAGGTCTCTTGGTTCGGATTGCTAAGTGTTGTAATCCCGTGCCTGGTGACGATATTGTCGGCTACATTACCAAGGGGCGTGGTGTGGCCATTCACCGCGTGGACTGTATGAACCTTCGCGCCCAAGAAAACTACGAGCAACGTCTCCTTGATGTGGAATGGGAAGATCAATTCTCAAGCAAGGAATATATTGCCCACATTGATATCTACGGCCTCAACCGTACAGGTCTCTTAAATGATGTTCTACAAGTTCTTTCCAACACGACCAAGAATATCTCAACCGTTAATGCCCAACCAACTAAGGATATGAAATTTGCCAATATCCATGTCTCCTTTGGTATTTCCAACCTCTCTACACTGACCACAGTCGTGGATAAGATTAAGAGTGTGCCAGAGGTCTACTCTGTCAAACGGACCAATGGCTAATTCTCCCTTCAGTTACTAGAAAGGCTATTATGAAAATTATTATCCAACGAGTTAAGAAAGCTCAAGTGAGTATTGAAGGTCAGGTTCAGGGAAAAATCAATCAGGGGCTCTTATTGTTGGTCGGAGTAGGACCAGAGGACCAAGAGGAAGATCTGGACTATGCTGTCCGAAAGCTCGTCAACATGCGGATTTTTTCAGATGCAGAAGGCAAGATGAATCTGTCTGTTAAGGATATTGAGGGCGCAATTCTTTCTATTTCTCAGTTTACCCTCTTTGCGGACACTAAGAAAGGCAATCGTCCCGCCTTTACAGGTGCAGCCAAGCCTGATATGGCATCAGATTTCTATGATGCTTTCAATCAAAAGCTAGCGCAAGAAGTGCCCGTTCAGACAGGTATCTTTGGAGCAGATATGCAGGTTGAGCTGGTCAATGACGGACCAGTCACCATTATCCTTGATACTAAAAATAGATAAGAAAACCAAGCCCAGCTGGCTTGGTTTTTGTTTATAGACACTCCCAGAAAGAGATGTGTTTGTCGTAAAAGTCTGGATAGTTTTCTCTTATGTGGCTAGCCATTATATAATAAAAAGTAGAATGGAAAGAAGTGACGATTGGCATAAGAGAGGAAAATCGCTGATAACTGGTGAAGACTAAAAGGATCAATAACAGAAGATCAACTGAGAGAATCCCTAAGTAGTAGAGGCGAATTTTTTTGTTAATCTGAGGATAAATCTCAGAGAAATGTTTTTTGAGTCGGACAACCAAGCGAAATAGCAACAGTCCTTGAGCAAGGATAAAAATAAAACCAGAGAGCAGGAGCCAGTCTACAGAGGGATCGGTTTTGGAGATAAAAATTGCTAATAGTAGCAAATCGCTGACTGCAATGGCTGCAAAATGGATTCTAAAGAGCTTTTTCATAAGATGACCTCCCTCTTTTCTCTAACTTCATTCTACACCAAAAGAATGGGACTTACAACTAAAATAATAAAAAATCCCTGAAAGAAGTTTCTTTCAGGAATAAGGGGTTAGTTGATTTTTTCGACATAGAGTTGTTTGGCGATATCGATACCAACTTGGAGGTCTTCATCCTTGTTGACCAGTGTAAAAGTATTGGAAAAATTATCAAACTGCTTAACTTGGAGTTGGTCACCAATATGAATCTCATGCTTTTCTAAGTATTTGAGTAGATCAAAGCTATCATGAACCCGAGTCAGGAGATAGGTTCCAGCCTCTTTGGTATCTGCTAGAGGTAGGTTGTTGATCTCAACCAAGAGTTCTCCTTTAACAGGAATAGTTCCACCGTGGGGACAGGTTTGAGGGAAGCCAAGCAGTTTATCCAATCTCTCCACAAAGAGGTCAGAGACAGTGTGTTCTAGAACCTCAGCTTCCTCATGGATTTGATCGCTGGTATAGTCGAGATGGTGAACTAGAAAGACTTCAATCAACCGATGCTTGCGATAGAGCTCAGAGACCAGTTCGAGGCCGATATCTGTCAATAGATAGCCGTTCTCCTTGTCCTTGAGAATGAGATTTTCACTTTTCATGCGTTTGATCATCTCTGTTACGGCAGGTGGAGAGACCTGCATACGGGCAGCAATTTCTTTATTGGTGATTTTTTGCATTTCCGTACCGATTTCATAAATACATTTTAGGTAGTCTTCTTTATTTGGCGTCATTCGTTCCCTCTTGTCTTTTCTCTCCATCTAGTATATCAAAAAAAGCTAGATTTCTCTAGCCTTCTGCCGTAATGGCCTTGATTTTAGTCCAGTTCTTTCACTGCAGCAATAGCAGCTTCAAAGTCTGGTTCCGTGTTAATGTTGTCAACGTATTCCACATAACGGATGACATTGTCAGCATCGAGAATAAAGACGGCACGCGCAAGGAGATGCCATTCGTTGATCAAGAGGGCATAATCGCGCCCGAAAGAATGGTCAAAGTAGTCTGAAAGCATGATGGCATTGTCAAGGCCTTCAGCCCCGCACCAGCGTCCTTGGGCAAATGGTAGGTCCATAGAAACGGTAAGAACGACGGTATTATCAAGGTTGGCAAGTTCTTGGTTGAATCGACGTGTTTGCGTTGAGCAGATACCAGTATCGATAGAAGGGACAACACTCAAGACTTTTTTCTTTCCATCAAAGTCAGCTAGTGTTTTTTTAGAGAGATCGGTTGTCGTGAGAGAAAAGTCAAGTGCCTTGTCTCCGACTTGCAGTTGTTTACCTGTAAAGGTTACAGGATTTCCGAGAAAAGTGGTCATGAAACTACTCCATTCTTTTTTCTTTTATTTTACCGAGAATTGTCAGATTTTTCCAATGATTTGACTGGAAATTAAAAGATAAAAAAACGCCTGTTCATGTGAGAACGACGTTTTTTAATGAATTATTTTGACAAACCTTCAGCAATCTTGTCAAGGTTGTATTTCATCATGTTGTAGTAGCTGTCACCTTCTTTACCTTCTTCAGCGATTGAGTCAGTAAAGATTTGTGCGTAGATTGGGATATTTGTGTCTTGTGAAACAGTCTTCATTGGACGGTCATCGACACTTGATTCAACAAAGAGTGATGGAACTTTTGTTTGGCGAAGCTTTTCAACCAAGGTCTTGATTTGTTCAGGTGTTCCTTCTTCTTCTGTGTTGATTTCCCAGATGTAGGCACTTGGGACACCGTAGGCTTTAGAGAAGTATTTGAAGCATCCTTCGCTGGTTACGATGAGTTTCTTCTCAGCAGGGATATTGTTAAATTTCTCTTTGGCTTCCTTGTCCAGTTTGTCTAGTTTTTCAGTATAGTCTTTGAGATTTTTTTCATAGAATTCCTTGTTGCTAGGATCTTTTGCAATCAACTGTTTAGCGATGTTCTTTGCATAAATCATCCCATTTTCAAGGTTGAGCCAAGCGTGTGGGTCTTCTTTGCCTTTCTCGTTTTGGCCCTCAAGGTAGATGATGTCTACGCCGTCACTGACTGCAAAGTAGTCTTTGTTTTCAGTTTTCTTGGCATTTTCGACCAATTTGGTAAACCAAGCATTGCCACCTGTTTCAAGATTGATTCCGTTATAGAAAATCAAATCAGCTTGAGAAGTTTTCTTTACGTCTTCAGGAAGTGGTTCGTACTCATGTGGGTCTTGACCAACAGGAACGATACTGTGAAGATCAATCTTGTCACCAGCGATATTTTTGGTAATATCAGCGATGATTGAGTTTGTAGCAACAACTTTTAGTTTTTGACCAGAAGTTGCATCTTTTTTTCCGCTAGCACATGCTACAAGTGCAATGACGGAAAGAAAGAGTACAAGCAATGTACCTAATTTTTTCATTAGATTCCTCCAGAAAGGGTTTCCCCGTTATTTAATGATTTTTTTGTTTTTCAGTTTCAAGTATCGTTGCTTAGGAGAGATAAAGAAACTGATTAGAAAGAAGCTGGCGGATGTGAGCACGATGCTGGATCCTGCTGCGAGATTGAAGCTATAGCCGATAAAGAGTCCCAAGACAGAAGCGGTTGCCCCTAGGGTTGATGAAAGGAAAATCATGCTCTTTAGGCTATTAGCATAAAGGTAAGCCGTCGCAGCTGGGGTGATCAACATGGCCACGATAAGAATAGTTCCAACACTTTGCATGGCGGTGACTGACACAAGGGTCAAGAGCACCATGAGCAGATAGTGGTAGAAATTAACGGGCATTCCCATGGCTTTAGCCAGGAGCTCGTCAAAGGATGTAATCAATAGTTGTTTAAAGAAAATCCCGATAATCAAAAGAATCAATGCCCCCACACCAATGGTAATCCACATGTCCGTATCTTGGACAGCGAGGATATTCCCAAAAAGGATATGGAAGAGATCTGTCGAACTCTTGGCAACACTAATCAAGATGACACCTAAGGCTAAGAAAGATGAAAAGGTAATACCAATGGCAGTGTCACTCTTGATGATAGAGTTACCCTTGATGTAGGTAATGATGATGGAAGCCATCAAACCAAAGATGATTGCTCCAATAAAGAAATCAATTCCCAGGATAAAGGAAAGGGCTACGCCAGGCAAAACTGCGTGAGAGATGGCATCTCCCATGAGAGACATTCCACGCAGGATGATAAAACATCCCACAGCTCCAGCAACGACTCCAATGACAATAGCTGTGATCAAGGCGTTTTGTAGGAAATGGAAATTTTGCAATCCATTGATAAATTCTGCTATCATAGGTCACCTCCATTGAAAAAGAGTTTGCTACCGTAGGCCTTTTTGAGATTGGCCTCGGTAAAGGTTTCTTCAGTCGAACCAAGGTCAATTAATTCTCGATTGAGAAGTAAAACTTGGTCGAAATAATGGGGGACTTTGCTGAGGTCATGATGAACGATGAGAACTGTTTTACCAGCTTTTTTAAGGTCTCTCAGCGTATTCATGATAATCTCTTCACTAACCGAGTCAATCCCGACAAATGGCTCATCTAGAAAGATGTAGTCAGCTTCCTGCACTAAGCAACGGGCAATCAAAACACGTTGGAATTGTCCTCCTGAGAGCTGGCTGATTTGGCGATCAGCATAGTCTGAAAGTCCAACGATTTCAAGTGCATCTGCCACTTTTTTCCAGTGGCTGGCTTTTAAGGTGTGAAAGAGCGGTATGGATGGATAGAGTCCTAGAGAGACACATTCCTTGACCTTGATAGGGAAATTGTAGTCGATATGGATTTTTTGTTCGACATAGGCAACTCGATTTAAAGATTTCTTGACTTCTTTGTCGTCGAGAAAGGCCTGACCCTCATGTGGGATAATTCCCAACATACCTTTTAATAAAGTAGATTTTCCAGCACCATTTGGACCAATAATTCCGGTAATAGTTGGTCCGTGGAGCACTAGTGAAATATCCTTTAGTGCCAACGTTTCTTTGTAGGAGACACTGAGGTGTTCAATACGTATCATAACAAATTCCTCCCTCCAGTATTTAATATACATTAAAAAAAAAATTAAGTCAAGTTAATTTTTAAAAAATTTAATAAAATAACAATAAAATGAAAGATACAAGAAATTTATTTTTGATTGCATTCCCTAGATTTTTTTGCTAAGCTAGGAATAAGTGAAAATATGAAAGCGAGAACAAGATGACACGTTATCAAGACGATTTTTATGACGCTATTAATGGCGAATGGGAAAAAACAGCTGTCATTCCAGCTGATAAATCTCGAACAGGTGGTTTTATTGACCTTGACGAGGAAATTGAAGATTTGATGCTAGCGACTACGGACAAGTGGTTGGCAGGTGAGGATGTCCCAGAGGATGCTATCCTCGCAAACTTTGTTAAGTACCATCGCATGGTACGTAATTTTGACAAGAGAGAAGCAGATGGGATCAAGCCTGTCCTTCCTCTACTCAAGGAATATCAAGATTTGGAGAGTTTTGCAGATTTTACCAGCAAACTGGCAGAGTTTGAACTAGCTGGTAAGCCAAATTTTCTTCCTTTTGGTGTTTCACCAGACTTTATGGATGCCAGAACCAATGTTCTCTGGGCTAGTGCACCAGGAACAATCTTGCCAGATACAACCTACTATGCTGAAGACCATCCTCAGCGTGAGGAACTCTTGACTCTTTGGAAGGAAAGTACTGCGAATCTTCTCAAAGCCTATGATTTTTCAGATGAGGAAATCGAAGACTTACTAGAGAAACGATTGGAATTGGACCGTCGCATTGCGGCTGTGGTGCTTTCTAACGAAGAAAGTTCAGAATATGCCAAACTCTACCATCCATACGCTTATGAAGATTTCAAGAAATTTGTCCCTGCCCTACCTTTGGATGATTTCTTCCAAGCAGTTCTTGGACAAACTCCAGATAAGGTTATCGTAGATGAGGAACGTTTCTGGCAAGCAGCAGATCAATTCTATAGTGAAGAAGCGTGGCCTCTACTCAAAGCAACCTTGATTTTAGCTGTGGTCAATCTTTCAACAAGCTACCTCACAGATGAGATTCGTGTCCTGTCAGGTGCCTATGGTCGTGCCCTTTCAGGTGTTCCAGAAGCTCAGGGCAAGGTCAAGGCGGCTTATCACTTGGCCCAAGGTCCTTTTAAGCAGGCTCTGGGTCTCTGGTATGCGCATGAAAAATTCTCCCCAGAAGCTAAGGCAGACGTAGAGAAAAAAGTAGCGACTATGATTGACGTTTATAAGGAACGCTTGGCCAAGAACGACTGGCTCACGCCTGAAACACGAGATAAGGCCATTGTCAAACTCAATGTCATCAAGCCTTATATCGGTTATCCAGAGGAATTGCCGGAGCGCTACAAGGACAAGGTAGTGGACGAAACTGCCAGTCTCTTTGAGAATGCCCTAGCCTTTGCGCGTGTGGAAATCAAGCACAGCTGGAGCAAGTGGAACCAACCAGTTGACTACAAGGAGTGGGGAATGCCAGCTCACATGGTTAATGCCTACTACAATCCTCAGAAAAACTTGATTGTCTTCCCAGCGGCTATTTTACAGGCTCCATTCTATGATTTGCATCAGTCGTCTTCGGCTAACTACGGTGGTATTGGTGCTGTTATTGCCCATGAGATTTCTCATGCCTTTGACACAAATGGTGCTTCCTTTGATGAAAATGGTAGTCTCAAGGATTGGTGGACAGAGAGTGACTATGCCGCCTTTAAAGAAAAAACGCAGAAAGTTATCGACCAATTTGATGGCCAAGAATCTTACGGCGCAAGGATCAACGGAAAACTAACCGTATCAGAAAACGTTGCCGACTTGGGAGGAATTGCTGCAGCCCTTGAAGCTGCCAAGAGAGAACCAGACTTCTCTGCTGAAGAATTCTTCCACAACTTTGCTCGTATCTGGCGTATGAAAGGCCGTCCGGAGCTGATGAAACTCATGGCCAGTGTCGATGTCCACGCGCCAGCTAAGCTCCGTGTCAATGTTCAAGTACCAAACTTCGATGACTTCTTTACAACTTATGATGTCAAAGAAGGTGACGGTATGTGGCGTTCACCAGAGGACCGTGTGATTATTTGGTAAGACAAAAACCAAGGATAGCATCCTTGGTTTTTTTGCTTACTAGAAAAAGGGATTAAAAGTCTTTTCGTGAGCGATAGTCGTAGCTGGACCATGGCCGGGGTAGACGTCGTAGTTAGGAAGAGTGAAGAGTTGAGTCTGAATGCTATGGAGGAGTTGTTCCATACTACCAGTAGGGAGGTCGGTCCGTCCGATGGTTTCGCGGAAAAGAGCATCTCCAGTCAAGACTAGATGGGCATCAGGAAAGACTAGGGAAACACCACCGATAGAGTGGCCTGGGGTTGGTAGGGCAGTAAAACGGAATTCTTCAAGCTGGTATTCTTCATGAAAAACAAAGGTGTGCTCAGCAGGTTTTGAGACCACATCTTCCATGTCATCATGTCGAGGGAGACCAGAGAGATTATCTACAGGTGTATAAAGCCAAGATGCTTCACTCTCTGCTACATAAACTGGAGGATTTCCAAAAGTCTCACGCACCAAGTCGAGACTCATAATATGGTCGTAGTGGGTGTGGGTCAGCAGAATCGCGCAGACTGGTTTGTTGATTTTCTCGATGGTCTTGCGGATGGCTTCCCAATGGCTACCAGGATCGACCACAATCAGGTGTTGGTCTCCCTCTATGTAGTAGGTGTTTTCATAGGCAACAGGATTGACAGTTTTATGGATTTTCATAGGATTTCCTCTTTTAAAGAATGTGCTGATATCAGTATAACACAGAAGAGAAGTCTTAGGGTATCAGAAAGTCTTTTCATACCTTAACGATTTTTCCATGCTTGGTAGCGAGTATCAATCAAGAGTTGGGTTAGTCGTCCCATGGTTTCTCTTTCTTCGGGAGTGAGGGATTGGGCTTGGACAAAGAGATGATGAATGTGTTCAATGACCTTGAAGGAAGAGAGGTCGTTGATAGAGGAGATGCCTGCATCGAGAATGATTCCAAAAAAGAGGTCAAAGTAGAGCTGCAGTTCCGTATCAGGGACCGTTTCAACCCATTCCTTGAAGGTAGTATCGACTTGCTGGCTGTCACTATTTGTCTCGTCTAGTTGGACAAAGTGTTTGCCTTCAACCTGCCAACTAAAGGTGTCATGCTGGGCAAGGCCACCTAGGGCGGTGCTTCGAACGACGATTTTTTTATCCGGAATTTCCAGCATCATCCCGATGATAGACCCTTGTGGGATAAATACTTTCGTTCTTTCCATCATGTTTTGATAGCCTGGTGTTTTGGTTAGTTCCTTGTGAAGTCCAGGTGCATCAAAAGTATAGACAGAGATAATGTTTTTCTGCAAGTTTGGATCAAGTTGACTGGCAGCATAGACAGCTAAATTGCCCCCTTTTGAGTGTCCTGCTAGGATAACCTTTTGGTTGGGGTGTTGAGCAAAAAAATTCTCTAAATACTGGAGGGCATGTTTTTGAGCAGGGATTTCCTTCATATAGGTCATATGGAAATCTTCTTTCCAACCAATGATACTATCATCCGTTCCGCGAAAAACAAGCAAATAGGTATCGAGACTGATACGATAAGTCATGGCTGCAAACTGTTTTTGCAATTCAGGATCAATATCGTTGATAAAGTCTGAGAGCTTGCAATTTTTAAAGCGTTTGTGTTGAGCGAGTTGATCCAATAACTGGAGGCGGTTCTTATTGGTCAACATAGTTGTTTCTCTAGGGATTTGAGGTGCAAGATCTATGAGACGCTTTGGTTCTTGGGTGACTACATTATCAAAAGGAAGATAGGTTAATTCGGTCAAGGCAAGAACATCTAACTCGTTCACGGGAAGGTCATAAAAGGAATCGAAGACTACATCGTTAAGATAGTCAAAAATATTGGCCATAAAAGCTCCTTTCTCTATGTTTATCCTATCACATTTACTTAGAATTAGCTAGTAGGCTTGTTCGAATGACCTAGTAGGGTTTGATTCAGATACATAGAAGACAGGCTGCTCCTATTTCAAACCTCTAAACGAGCTTATTTGAATATTTTTGCTATCGATTCCATTTTCCTTTAAAAATTTCTTCATCTCATTTACATCATCAGGCTGACCTGTGATGAGATAGCTGGCTTGATTGCCGTATTCATCAATAGCACGTTTTAAAAATTCTTGACTTTGAGAAAGTTCATCGCTAGTTTTATAAGTAAAATTAGATGTTTTTTGAGCCAGTTCTTTCATCTCATTATCGAAAATAGTAACTCCTTTGTCAAAATGGTTGAGAATAATCGGACATTTACCAGCCCATTCTTTGATAAGGGGGCGTAGAGCAGAAATGCCGACATCAGATGCAAAGCAAACTAGTGGCTGATTCATATCTTTAACGGTCAAAGAGGAATCCAGCCAACTCATCTCAATCTCACTGCCAGCCGGTAAATGTGTCAAGGTGTTCTTAAAGTTGCTACCACTATTATGAGTTAAAATGAGGATTTCATCTTCATCAGGTGTGGAGGCAATGGTTAGCCATCGACTGGATTGATTCCCTTTATCTTCATTTTTTCTAGTAGTAGACGACGTATCAGGGAGTGTGAACTTAGCATAAGCCCCAGCTTTCCAGATTTGCTGACTCGGTTTTGTGATATGAATTAAATACAAATCTCCGCTGGGGTTTTCGATGGATTTTATCGATAATGTCTGGCTTCGTCCAAGATAAGCGATGGCACCCCAAGTTATAATACATAGCGCTCCAAGTGTTGATAGAATGATAATAAACATTTTTTTACCTCTTTTCATTTTTTATGACTCCTATTCTTAATTTTATGAATGAACTAGAAAATAATTCATTCATATTTTTCCAAAAAATAAAGAAATCCATTCTTTATTTTAGAATTCCTTTAATGAAGTTGGTTGCAAGTATTTCAACAGTTTTGCCAATATCTGGAAAATCTTTTTCCGTGATATGCATATCCATGTAGTAAAACAGATTATAAACCTGTAAGATATCTTGAATCTTTTCTGGCGAGTACCCTTCAGCCTGCATACGATTTGTAAAAGTTTTAACTAGAAACTGATGAAATGGATTTGCGACTTTGCCTTCTTCCGAGGAATAGTAGCTGTGCAACTCATCTGCGATGGCAGGATTGTACCATTCTGCAAGGATTTTATTGGAAGAAACGAGAGTTCTGGACTGAGCAAAGAGTTGACCAATGAGGTCGGTCATGTCAATTTCCCAATCCAGTTCTTCGATCATAGCTTGGCGAACACGGTTGTTTTCATCTATATAGATGTCTAGAAAAATGGCTTCTTTACTCTCGTAATAGTTATAAAAAGAACCAACTGCAACACCAGCTTGCCTAGCAATTTCTGAAATTCCTGTTGCCTTGTAACCTTTTTTCGAAAAAACTTCATAGGCTGCTGTCTTTAAAGATTGTTTTTTGTCCAATATGATTTAGTCTCCTTTGTTTTATGAATGAATAAACCGATTTGTTCATTCATATTCTAACAAATCATGGCTAGATTGTCAATAAGAAGGCTAGATCTATTAAATAAGTGAAAGAAACGCTAACCAAATGAGCACAAAAAGGAAAATATAGGATAAGGCTGGAACTATAATTAAAAATAAGGTATGATATCAGTGGGAATGTTCTCTATTTAGCATCTGTTTTCTGATCTGGATTTGGGAAATAGGCTGCTAAACAGTATGAGACACTGATCCGTAGATCTGATATGAAGGGTTTTGATACTTTGAGAAATAGCAAAGGAGGAGCGCATGCACAAGATTTTACTAGTAGAAGATGACCAAGTCATTCGGCAACAAGTGGGGAAACTGCTCTCTGAGTGGGGATTTGAGGTCGTTTTGGTAGAGGATTTTATGGAGGTATTGAGCCTTTTTGTTCAGTCAGAACCTCATTTGGTCCTCATGGATATTGGTCTGCCTCTTTTTAATGGTTACCACTGGTGTCAGGAGATTCGCAAGATTTCCAAAGTGCCCATCATGTTTTTGTCTTCGAGAGACCAAGCGATGGATATCGTCATGGCGATCAATATGGGAGCTGATGACTTTGTGACCAAGCCTTTTGACCAGCAGGTGCTTCTTGCCAAGGTTCAGGGCTTGTTGCGCCGTTCTTACGAATTTGGCCGAGATGAAAGTTTGCTGGAGTATGCGGGTGTGATCCTCAATACCAAGTCTATGGATCTGCACTATCAGGGGGAAATCCTGAGTTTGACTAAGAATGAATTTCAAATTTTGCGGGTCTTGTTTGAACATGCAGGCAATATCGTGGCGCGTGATGACCTGATGCGAGAGCTTTGGAATAGCGACTTTTTCATCGACGACAATACCCTGTCTGTCAATGTTGCTCGTTTGCGTAAAAAGCTGGAGGAGCAAGGTTTAGCAGGGTTTATCGAAACCAAGAAAGGGATAGGATACGGACTGAAACATGCTTGATTGGAAATCATTTTTTCTAGCCTATCTGCGTTCTCGTAGTCGCATCTTTGTCTATATTTTTTCATTGGGCTTTCTCGTCCTTCTCTTTCAGTTTTTATTTGCTAGTCTAGGAACTTATTTTCTTTATTTCTTTCTGCTCAGTAGTTTTTTGACCTTCTTATTTTTGGCTTGGGATATTTTTGCAGAAGCTCAGGTTTACCGTCAGGAAGTGCTCTATGCTGAGAGAGACCCCAAGTCTCCTCTGGAATGTGCGCTAGCAGAAAAGCTCGAAGAGCGTGAGTCTGAATTGTATCAAAAGAAGTCGGAAGCGCAGAGCAAGCTGACGGATTTGCTGGACTACTACACCTTGTGGGTTCACCAAATCAAGACCCCCATTGCGGCAAGCCGTCTCTTGGTAGCAGAAGTTTCTGATCGTGAGGTCAAGCAGCAACTGGAACAGGAAATCTTTAAGATTGACTCCTATACCAATCTGGTGTTGCAGTATCTTCGTTTAGAGAGCTTCCATGATGATTTGGTATTTGAAAAGGTTCAAGTGGAGGATCTGGTGAAGGAAGTGGTTCGCAAGTATGCTCTTTTCTTTATCCAGAAGGGGTTGACGGTCAATCTGCATGACCTTGACAAAATCATCGTGACCGATAAGAAGTGGTTGTTGGTCGTCATTGAACAAATCCTCTCAAACAGCCTCAAATACACCAGGGAAGGCGGTTTGGAGATTTATATGGAGGGCCAGGAGCTTTGTATCAAGGATACGGGAATCGGGATAAAAAATAGCGATGTACTCCGAGTCTTTGAACGTGGCTTTTCAGGCTACAATGGGCGTTTGACCCAGCAGTCATCTGGACTGGGTCTCTACCTATCTAAGAAAATTTCTGAAGAACTGGGCCACCAGATTCGTATTGAGTCTGAGGTTGGGGCAGGAACAACAGTACGTATCAAATTCGCTGAAGTGAAGCTCGTTATTGAGTAAAAAGAGATGAGAAAAAGCCTCCGATTGGAGGCTTTTGTGCTAGGTTTTTATTTTTCAACGCGTGATTTATTTGCAATGTCAGCAAGGATAGCTTGGACAAAGTCATCAACTGAGACAGTTTGTGTTTCTTTTTGTCCATAGCGACGAACATTGACAGTTCCGTCTTCCATTTCCTTGTCGCCAACGATTAATTGGTAAGGAATCTTGCTGGTTTGTGAAGCACGGATCTTGAATTGCATTTTTTCATTGCGCTCATCTACGTCTGCACGGACACCATGGTCACGGAGTTTCTTAGCCACTTCCCAAGCGTAATCCACATGTTTTTCGTTAGAAACTGGGATAAGGGTTACTTGGTGTGGTGCAAGCCATGTTGGGAAGGCACCCTTGTAGTTCTCAATCAAGATAGCTGTAAAGCGTTCCATAGTTGAGATAACCCCACGGTGGATCATAACTGGACGGTGTTCTTCACCATCAGCCCCGATGTATTTAAGGTCAAAGCGTTCTGGAAGCAAGAAGTCAAGCTGGATTGTTGAAAGTGTTTCTTCTTTACCAAGGGCAGTTTTAACCTGGATATCCAATTTTGGTCCGTAGAAGGCTGCTTCACCCTCAGCTTCAAAGTAGTCAACACCCATTTCATCAAGAGCTGCACGAAGCATAGTTTGGGCATTTTCCCACATCTCATCGTTGTCAAAGTACTTGTGAGTATCTTGAGGGTCACGAAGAGAGAGACGGAAGCGGTATTCAGTCAAGTTGAAGTCTTCATAAACATCGATAATCAACTGAAGGGCACGTTGGAATTCTTCTTGGATTTGTTCTGGAGTAACAAAGAGGTGACCGTCGTTGAGTGACATTTCACGTACACGTTGAAGACCAGTTAAGGCACCAGATTTTTCGTAACGGTGCATCATTCCGATTTCAGCGATACGGATTGGCAATTCGCGGTAAGAGTGAACATGGTGTTTGTAGACTTGGATGTGGTGTGGGCAGTTCATTGGGCGAAGGACAAATTCTTCACCGTCACCCATATCCATGGTTGGGAACATGTCTTCTTGGTAATGATCCCAGTGACCAGAAGTCTTGTAAAGTTCAACAGAAGCAAGTGGTGGAGTGTAGACGTGTTGGTAACCAGAAGCCAACTCCTTGTCGACAATGTAGCGTTCCAATTCACGACGGATAGTCGCACCATTTGGCAACCAGAATGGCAGTCCTTGACCAACTTCTTGTGAAATCATGAAGAGGTCAAGCTCTTTACCAAGTTTGCGGTGGTCACGTTCTTTGGCTTCTTCACGCATTTGAAGGTAGTTCTTCAAGTCTTTCTTGTCAAACCAAGCTGTTCCGTAGATCCGTTGCATCATAGCATTGTCGCTATTTCCACGCCAGTAAGCACCAGCTACATGGAGAAGGTGGAAGATTTGGATGCGACCTGTTGACGGAACGTGTGGGCCACGGCAAAGGTCCACGTATTCACCCTGACGGTAGATAGTCAATCCACCTTCGTCTTCAGAGTGTTCTTCAATCAATTCCAACTTGTAAGGGTCGTTCTTGAAGATTTCACGTGCTTCGTCCTTGGTAACTTCCTCGCGAATAGATGGGAAGTTTTCTTTAACGATTTTTTTCATTTCTTCTTCGATACGAGGAAGGTCTTCGTTGGAGATTTGACCAGCAGTATTGTCGGTATCGTAGTAGAAACCATCCTCGATAGCTGGACCAACACCCAAGTGAATATCAGGGAAGAGGCGGCGTGCTGCTTGGGCGAACAAGTGTGCTGCTGAGTGACGCAAGATTGGAAGAGCATCTTCATGATCAGGTGTCACGATTTCGATGCTTCCATCTTCAGTGATAGCACGAGTCGTGTCGATGAGTTTGCCGTTGAATTTACCAGCCAAGGCTTTTTTAGCTAGGGAATTGCTGATAGATTGGGCAATTTCAAAAGTTGTTACGCCAGATTCGAATTCACGAACAGCGCCATCTGGGAAAGTAATCTTAATCATGGTTTTCTCCTTAAATATTTATCATATTTTATAACTGAGGTTTGAAGAACTGGAAAACTAGCTATCAACAAAGAATGATAACAATCGATTTGCTAAATCAATCTCATTTTAACTTTTTCAGTCTGAAAATAAAGAAAAGAGTAGAAATACATAGATAGCATACCAAAGAAAGGATTAGAGACAAGTATTGTTCATCAGTCATCTCACCTTCCATGTAAATCCTTAGTGGATAGTTTCTTATAGCATTAACCAAATAAATACCAGCGGTTAGGCTTAGAAAATATCCTGATAGGATGAGTTTCTTTTTCTTAAAAAACATTAAGATACCAAGGAAAGGAGCAAGAAATGGTAAAAGAGGAACAAATGCAAAAAATGAAAAGACAACAATGTACTCCAATCCCCATAGACTGAGAGTTTTCATTAGCCATACATAGACTATAAGGAAGGCACAGGGAATCACCCAAGACAATGATTTATTCATATCAACCTCCATCTTCTTTTCTTAGCTATGTTTCATTTAACCTGGCAATATCTCTATTCTTCAAACAAAAAACGACATCCTCGAAAGGACGTCGTAACGTGGTTCCACCTTCATTTATGCAGGTCAAAAAGACCTACACCTCTGATTGGCTTTAACGTGGCCACCGTTTTATGTTTTCATAAAAGTCAGTAGAGTAGTATCAGTTTAGACTCTCTATGCGTTTCCAGCAACCACGCACTCTCTAGTAGAAAGGGACTAAGTGACTTGTCTCTATGCATTATTATAGCATGATTGCGAGAATTTTCAAGGATTTTGTGAAAGTTTTTTATTTTTTCCGTGCTGGAGGATGTATTTAATACCTGAACCTGAAGCCATACCAAGTAGGGCAAAGAGTTCATAAGCTAGGAAATAAACGAGAATGAATTCATTGAAAGTGATGATGGTAAAGCAATAGAGAAGAGCAATACCGAGCAGCCACCACAGTGAGAATTGGAAACGGTAGCTATAAAGAAGGGACACGATGAAGGTTGCCAAGGGTGAAAAGAGGATGATGTTATAAATGTAAAGCCCTTTCAGCGTATAAGGATCAGATATCAGCAGCAAAAGCAACTCATAGAGGGGCCAGTAAAAGAAGAAAATGACAAGGCAGTAGGGGATATACTTAAGATATTTCCGCATGGCAATAGTCCTCCAATCTGCAAAAATTGAGAGATGTTGAAGACCACATGATCCTAAATGAAGGGGAACTCTCTACCTACATTATAGCACGATTTGCAACCCCTTACAAGGTGCTATGATAGGCAGAAATAATAAGCTTTATGAATTTTTTTGTTATAATACTAGCATAAGAAGTAAGAAAAATTGAGGAGAAAGAATGACGAAAATAGCAGTTCTTTCAGACATACATGGGAATACAAGCGCCTTGGAAGCTGTAATGGCTGATGCAAAAGCGGAAACGGTAGATGAGTACTGGCTTTTGGGGGATATTCTTATGCCTGGAACAGGACGTAGAAGGATATTGGGCCTATTAGCTAGCTTGCCCATCACAGTAAGAGTTCTGGGTAATTGGGAGGATAGTCTCTGGCGTGGTTTGCATCGCAAGCTAGATCTAACAAAAGCTAGTCATCGTTATCTCCTGCGCCAATGCCAGTATATCTTAGAAGAGATTAGCCCTGAAGAAATCGAAGACCTCCACAATCAACCCATGCAAGTTCATCGTCGGTTCGGTGATTTGACGGTAGGAATCACTCACCATCTCCCTGATAAAAACTGGGGTAGAGAGTTGATTCATACGGGAAAACAAGAAGATTTTGATAGATTAGTGACGGAACCGCATGCCTCTATCGCAGTATATGGGCATATTCACCAGCAGTTGCTTCGTTACGGAAGTGATGGGCAGTTGATTCTCAATCCAGGATCGATTGGGCAACCCTTCTTTTTAGATGCGAAGTTGCGTAAGGACCTGCGCGCCCAGTATATGATTTTAGAATTTGATGAAGCAGGTTTGTCTGATGTTGATTTTCGTCGAGTGGATTATGACGTAGAGGCTGAATTGCAGTTGGCTAAGGACTTGAAGCTCCCCTATTTTCAGGTCTATTATGAAAGTTTGGTAAATGGGATTCATCATACTCATAATCAGGAACTTCTGTATGAAATTGCTCAAGAACAGGGGCATGATGCCGAGTTAGATGCGTGGTTGGATGGTGGTAATAATTGACATTACAACGTAAAAGGGTATAATGGGTATCAGATAGGATGTGAAAGGAGAAAAAGATGCAAATTTCAAGCCGATTTACCATTGCGATTCATATGTTGATTATCATCGCTCTAGAAGGGAAGGAAACAAAAGTTACCAGTGATTTTTTGGCTGCTAGTGTTGGGGTCAATCCGGTCATTATTCGTAAAACCTTGTCCCAACTCAAAAATGCTGAACTGATATCGGTTGCGCGTGGAACAGGTGGCACCGAGATTATCAAAGACTTACAAGATATTAGTCTTTTTGATGTTTATCAGGCAGTCGAATGTTTAGGAAAATCTGGTAAACTCTTTAGTTTCCATGACAATCCCAACCCCAACTGTCCAGTAGGGGCCAATATTCATGAAGTTTTAGATCAAAAACTACTAGATATTCAAGAAGCGATGGAAAACCAGCTTCGTCAGACGAGTCTGGCTCAGATTGTGGCAGATGCTCAGGATAAAATGACAAAGTAAGAGGGCTAGAGTCCTCTTTTTCTATTGCTATAATTATGGTACAATGTAGTCATCAAAGGAGAAAACTATGTACTTTATTACAGGATTTTTCGTCCTACTTTTTCTGATTTCATTTTTTAGGGACAATCGCAGTCTCTGGAATCCAGCTCTCTTGCTTTTATCTCTGCTCTTTTCTTACCTGTCTATTGCCAATCTTTTTTATGAAGCTGGACAGGAAGAAGTGCACATGATTTTCTTTGCAGGGATTTTTCTTCTGCTGCCTCTTTTAGTTTTTCTAAGTGGCTTTTTCCTGATTTATAATGGATTTGTGTTATTGAAGAAAGAAGGGAAATCCAAGGCAAATTATTTGTCTCTGGGACTAGGGTGTATGATTCTGTTCTTTTTTGTGATCATGGCTATCCGAATGAGCGATACCAAGGGCTTGTTCTACACCAATCATCTAGTGAATATTATCTTTTTCTTTTTGATTTATTCGTATTTGATTTTTGGTTTTGCCTTTGCAGGATTTCTGCTTTATTCTATTTTGTATCTTTTCATTCCTAAGAAAAAATATTATGATTTTATCATCATTCACGGAGCAGGCTTGTTGAATGGAGAAAAAGTGACCCCCTTACTGAAGAGTCGCATTGACAAGGCAGTAGAAGCTTATCACCAGTCTCTCAATCCCAATGTTAAAATCATCGCAAGTGGTGGTCGAGGTGGGGATGAGAAGATTTCCGAAGCTCAGGCAATTTGTAATTATTTGATGGAAGAGACGGATGTTCCGAGAGAAGCGATTCTCCTAGAGGAAGACTCAACGACGACCTATGAGAATCTTCTCTTCTCAAAAGAAATGGGAGAGAAACTGGTGACAAGTCCACGTTTTCTCTTTGTGACCAATGACTATCATGTTTTTCGGACAAGTACCTATGCTAGACAACTCCGTATGAAAGGAGATGGCTTGGGTTGTCGGACAGCTGGTTATTATATTCCCTCAGCCTTTATCCGTGAGTATGTAGCTCTTTGTGTAAAAATGAAATGGCTCTTTGTTGCCTTTTATATTTTATTAATTTTAGCTCTGATTTTCTCTTATAGAGGTGTTCTATGGTAATATGTAAAATTCATATTGTAATTCTTGTTAGAATCTCTAAAAAATCTTGTAGTAACCCTAAGGGCAAAATTGTCACTAGTAATGAAAGAGCAGGGTAAGTGATTGTTAGTGCGGTTTTTGTAACGACTTCATGATTGCTCGTCAATCAATTGAACAATTTCTAACCTAGTTGCAGATTTTCAGAGAGAGTCAAAAATAGGCAACTGAATATGAGTAGACTAGAATTTTACAGTCAACAACAAATAAAAATGTGAACAGCAACAGAGGTTCACATTTTCTTTTTGGTCTATGGCAAAATGGCTTTTAGTTCCTTCAGGATAGTTTGCAAGGTTACGATCGCTTGTTCTCCTTGTTGTGGTTGGTAGAGTAGTTGGAAATACTTGTGAATAGTTTCTTCAAATTGCTTAGGGAGGAGAGTACAATGGGCCTTTGCGTACTCCAACATTCGTTTTTCACCAGGATGGGTTTGCTCATTGAGCGCAAATAACAAGTCAAAGTAGGAAGCAAAAAATTCACTTGTACGATGATTCATACTGAGAAAATCTTGGCGTTTGATAGCTTTTTCTATTTGGTGAGAGAAGGCAGGCATGGCCTGGTCTAGCAAAAGGAGTTGCCTTTCAATGATATGTTTTTTAAGTTCCTGAGGATAGGGAATCTGGTAAGTCTTTTGGAGCGAAGCATAGCGTCCATTCGGGTCGTATAGAATCTTGCTGTGGAGTAGATTATGCCACATGCAGGTTGTATAAGCGTTTTGAGCTTTGTGTTGAAAAACGGTTGAGTTCAGTTCTTGTTCAAACGACTCCAGCGAACGATAAATCAACTCGATTTGGATACCGTTGTTTAGTACACAGTCGTCCTCTAATTCCCAAAACTGGTTTCCAATTTCCATATAGGAGCAATAGTTGCTAAGAATGATTTGACGAGTTTTTTCGTCAATAGGTGAGTTAAGATAGACATAGACATCATAGTCAGAATTTTGATCGTAGGCTTGTCCTGCACGTGAACCACCAAGAGCGATAGCTTCTACTTGCTTCAGTTGAGAAAATTCTTTGCAAAGTTCTTGAATCATTACTTTTCTCCTTTTTTATTTTACGATTTTAAATGTGTTGTTAATTCCAGTAAATTACCTTCGGGATCAGATACAACTGCTTCATAGTACCCATCACCAGTTGTTCTTGGACCGGATTGAATAGAAAAACCATCTTTTTCAAAGCGTTTTGCAAATGCATCAACATCCGCTTTGTCTCCTACAGCAATAGCTAAATGGTAAAATCCAAAACTATTTTTATTCTTTTCTACAATATCTGGGCGATGACAAAGTTCTAGACGTGCACCATTTTTAAAATTCAAAAAGTAAGATGAGAATTCTGTTTTAGGATTATAATATTTTTTCGTTGCAACGGCATTAAAGTATTTCTCATAAAAAGATTTCATTTTTTCTAAGTCATTTACCCAAACACCTACGTGTTCAATAGAGATTGTCATTATGTTATCCTTTCTTGTTAAATTATAGTTATCTTTGATAAAATATCAAACGATAAGATAAAATGGAATAAAGAGTGAAGTCAATACAACAGAGTATATAGATGCCTTAAGAATTGAATATAGTCAGAAGCGCTTTTTTCAATTTTTCCCTTTGTAGAAAATATGTTCTATCGAGTGTCTTCTTTGAGCTATAAAAAGCAAAGAAATCACGACAATGTCCACGACAATAAAATCTTAAAGGGAACCAGTACTTGTTCAAGAGTATAGTGGTATTTCCCGTCAGATTGATAATCCTTTTCCTAGATACTAGCAGATACCGCCAATGCGATTTTTCTATCTTCTAATTAATCTCCTCCATTTTTACCAAAGAACCAACTACAAATTAATATAGCGTCTATCCATTTTTTTAATAACGACGGACTAGAGAAATTAAATATAGGAGATTGAAAAACTAAGTTTTAATGTGATTCAACTAATGTTTACTCTCTTTATATAATTCGTGAATTGTATATTCTTCTGGAGATTTCCTTATTCCAAGATCTATTGATAATTGAATGTTCCATTTATATTTTCCACTAATTATTGACATGGTATAGCCAAAACCACTTTTTCTAGGTGAAATACCTATTTTTCTACCGATTCATAAGCCAATTGACTGTTAAAAAGTTCTTATCAATATTTTTCTACACTATTAATTATTTTCAGCCCACTCATGCATGATAAACATCAGGAATAGAAAGAACAAAAGATAGAACGGATAAACTGAAATATTGGTGACATCACTTAGGATTCCAAAAAGCTTTGGCATAAAGGCGGAACCGATATAGGCAGAAGCCATCTGAATGCCGATTAAACTCTGACTATTTTCCCTTCCAAAACGCTCTGGAGTAGAATGGATAATGCTCGGATAAATCGGTGCACAACCAAGGCCGATAGTAGCAAGCCCTATTAAGGCAATTGTATAATGAAAACTGAAGGTAAGGAGAATCAGACCTATGAAAATTACAATGAACCCTAAGCGAATCATATTTTTATCTTCAAGTCTTTCTGCAATAAAACCAGAAATTGCTCTGCCACCAGTGATTCCTATGTAAAATATTGAAGCGAAGGATGTTGCCGTTTCTGCCGGAATATCTTTGACCACATTCAACCAACTAGCTGCCCAAAGTCCGGTCGTCTGTTCAAGAGCGCAGTATCCAAAAAAACAAAGCAAAATTTGAGGGGCACCTTGAAGTTTTAATGCTTGGGAGATTGAAAGAATATCCCTATTATATTCTAACTTCATCCCTTGTTCTTTTGCAGTCCATAAAGGTAAAGAAATAAATATAATAGTTGTTAGTATAACCTGTATGATTCCAATGATTCTGTAACCGACAGGCCAGTCGTAACCACTTGACAAAATCATTCCCATGATATAAGGACCGATAGAAGCCCCCATCCCCCACATACAATGTAGCCAAGATAGATGCTTAGGAGAAAAATGCAATGCTACATAGTTATTCAGTGCGCTATCAACTGCTCCTGCACCAAGACCATAGGGGATAGCCCATAGGCACAGCTGCCAATATTCTTGACAAAAAGAAAAACCGAATAAGGATAAAGCAGTTAGCCCTACCGAAACTGCTGTCACTCTAGCTGTAGAAAATTTATGAATTACTCTATCTGCATTTAAAGAAGAAATTATTGTACAAACAGAAATAATCAGAAAGATGGAGCCTGCCCCGGTAATAGTTGAATTTAAGCTACGATACATATTTGGCCAAGCGCTTCCTAAAATAGCATCAGGTAAGCCTAAACTAATAAAGGCCAGATAGATAACCGCTAACAACAACGAAATCATTTAGTTCTCCTTGTTAGATTGCTCTTCTTTTGATTTCTAGAATCTTGTTTTTTCCAATTGATTGAACTCCGTTCAGTATGAATGGGTCTATCTCAGTCAATCTTTCAAGGATTGGGTGGAATTCTTTAGGAAGACAGGTGTCAGAAATTTTTATATTTTCTTGTAAAGATGGACAATAATATGCAATAGCATCCGGAGCAATGACTGATGTTAATGCTGTTATCTGATTTAACAAAAGAAATGTGAAGTCATTTGAACGTGATTGGCGATCTGCAGGTTTATATCCATTCATGAGATAGCCGACTTCCCCTGCAAAACCATTTCTTCCACGATGCAATCTTTTATTGATGATAATACCAGAACCGGCAAAATCTGTATCTGGCTGATAGAGAAGGGCCAATGTTCTAAATTCTGGGTGAATACTACAATAACCAAGAGAAGCAACATTAACATCATTCTCTAAAACAATGGGTATCGTTGTAAGGGATGAAAGTGACGTTAGAAGATTTTTTTGATTGATCTGTTCAAAATCAGAATAGATAATTTCTCCTTGTTCTCCAATAATACCAGGAAAACTAAGTACTAATACCTGAATCAGTGGATCACTGGTAATTAGTTTTTTTACTACATTGCGAATTTCATCTAATGTCCCTGTGGGACTTACTAAAATTTGTTCATAAACTGAATGGCCTCCCAGATTAAATGAGTTTGCACGTATTCTGTATTGAGAAAAGATGTGACTAAGAATAATAGTTCCAATATGGATATGATCTTCTCTTAATTGATACAATTTTGACTTTCTGCCACCAGTTGAACAGGCATTCCCTACAAATTCAATTTCTTCACTATTCTCTAATATTTGTAAGATATTGGTAGTTCCCGCCAGAGAAATTCCTGTTTGACTGGACAACTGATTCTTGGTCCATGTTCCTCCTTGATAAAAACAGGATCGTACTTTGTGAATATTTTCTTGCTTTAAATCAATTATTTTTGCCAATTCTCTACCTTTCGACACGTTTTGTCAAAAGTATTGTAGCATATTATATTTTTGTTTGCAATAAGATATTTTTAAAAATCTTAGTTTCGCTTTCCTAATTTTAGGAGTGGTCCTCTCTTGTAGGAAAGGATAATGCTGTTTTTGATTTATGGTATCAATGTGCTTATGAAATTTTTTCATTCTTAGTTTTGGGATGAGTGGTCCAGATTTTTACGAGCATTTTATTATGATGGCAACTGGATGTAGTCTGCACTTGTATTATTTAGGACAAGTGGTATAATTAGTTATACAAATCATACTTAAAGGAGGTGGTGGTTGTGAAAGCACCAAAAGGTAAATATGCTTGGACAGCTACAGTTGGAGAAAAAGGTCAGATAGTAATACCAAAACAGGCGCGCGATGTTTTTAATATCAAACCGGGCGATACGATTCTGCTTCTTGGTGATGAAAAGCGTGGAATTGCCATACCGCCGAAGGGAGCCTTTGCTCACTTGATGGAAATTGCTTTTGAAGAGAAAGAGGATGAATGATATGGGATGTGTTCTGGAGATAAATAATCTGACAAAAAAATATTCGTCTTTTGAACTAAAATCGATTAGCTTTCAGATTAAGGCTGGTGAAGTTATGGGATTTATTGGCAGGAATGGAGCGGGTAAGACTACAGCACTTAAATCCATTCTCAATCTTGTTCACCCTGATGCAGGGAATGTCCGTATTCTTGGAATGGATTATCTGGATAATGAAGATGAAATCAAACAACGAATTGGTTATGCAGTGGGAGGAACCAATTATTATAAAAGAAAAAAATTAAAAGATATTGTCGCCATTACTCGTATTTTTTATGATAACTGGGATGATGAATCCTATCGTCATTATCTTGACGCATTTAAACTTGATGAAAATAAGAAAATTATGGAACTATCTGAGGGGATGAAAGTAAAATTTTATCTTACTTTAGCTCTTTCTCATCGTGCTAAGCTTTTGATTTTAGATGAGCCGACTAGTGGACTTGACCCAGTATCTAGAGATGAGATGAATGAAATTTTCCGAAAACTCGCTGAAAAAGGTGTGGCAATCTTGTTTTCTACTCATATTACTAGTGATTTGGAGAAATGTGCAGATACGATTACTTACATCAAAAATGGAGAATTGCTTTTATCGACCAATAAAGAAGACTTTATTCGCCATTTCACAGGGGAAATAGGTGGTGCGCCAACACTGGAAGACATTATGGTGCATATCGAAAGAGAAGAGGTGAATTTGTGATGAGAAAACTTCTCTATAAAGAAATGAGATTGTCAGCAAATCCTTTGAGTTATTGGTTTATAACTTTTTCAGCTATGACGATGATTCCAAGGTATCCTATTCTTGTAGGTTCCTTTTTTATTTGTCTAGGTATATTTTATACCTACCAGCAGGTTCGGGAATGCGATGATATTACCTACACGGTCATGTTGCCGGTCAGGAAACAGGATGTGGTGACAGCTAAGTATCTATTTGTACTGCTCATCGAATTAGTGGCATTTGTCTTATGCGCATTGCTAACGATTATTAGGATGAAAATATTGGGGGATGCTGCTCCTTATGTTACCAATCAGTTGATGAATGCAAATGCGGCTTATCTTGGATATATAATGCTTGTATTTGCAACTTTTAACAGTGTTTTTCTCGCAGGCTTTTTTAAAACAGCTTATAAGATTGGGAAGCCTTTTATCCTATTCTGCGCAGTCGCAACTGTCATAATATTCATGGGAGAGATATTACACCATATTCCTGGATTAGAAAGCCTAAATGATCCTGCAAATTTAAGCATACCACAGGTTGTGATATTGCTGATTGGTATTGTTATGTTCAAGTTATGTACCTGGTTTTCTTATCAAAAAGCAGTCAAGGATTTCGAAAAACTTGATTTATGATCGTTAGGGGAATTATGAATTAGATAATCTGTGAAATGTCTGAGTGTTAATCATTTTCGGTTGGCACATGGATTACTTATTTTTACTTTTTTGACAAATCATATTCTAGCAGTAGAATATATAAAGAAAAATAAATATCAGAGGAGGAAGTTGCCCATGGTTTTTGACTTTAAGAAAGAATTTAAGGAGTTTTATCCAACTAAGACGAATCCGATGATTGTTAAGATTCCCAAAATGAATTTTTTAGCAGTTCGAGGTAAAGGAAATCCTAATGAAGAAGGTGGCGAGTATAAGCAAGCCATTAACTTACTTTACCCACTTGCCTATACTATCAAAATGAGTAAAAATACAGATTACCGAATGAATGGCTACTTTGATTTTGTTGTGCCACCATTAGAAGGTTTTTGGTGGCAGGAAGGTATTAAAGGTGTTGATTATGAACGTAAAAGCGATTTTCAATTTATCTCTCTCCTTCGTCTGCCGGATTTCGTAAGTAAAGAAAATTTTGACTGGGCTATCCATCAAGCGAAAACTAAGAAAAAAATGGATTTTTCCAACGTGGAATACTTTACTTATGACGAAGGTCTATGTGTTCAATGTTTGCATGTCGGCTCTTATAATGATGAGCCTATAACAGTTGAACGAATGCATGCTTATATGGAAAATGAAGGCTATCAACTGGATATTACAGATGAACGTATGCACCATGAAATCTATATCAGCGATTTTCGTAAAACAGAGCCTGCCAAACTGAAAACTATTCTCAGACATCCGATTAAAAAGAGATAGGGAGAATAAAAATGGTTATCAAGACATCCTTAACAGAGGAGTTAATCCTCGGTATATTGGCAGAGCAACCGCATCATGGCTATCAGATTGAAAAACTTATTGTTGATAGAGGCATGAGAAAATGGACAGACGTAGGTTTTTCTTCAATTTATTATGTACTTGAAAAATTGGAGAAGAAAGGTCTGGCAAAGAGTGTACCGGCAAAGGGAAAAGATAAAAAAGAGTACAGCATTACAAAGCTGGGGTTAACAATTTTAATTGAAAAAACACGTCAGCGATTAGTAGAACGACAGCCAGCGAACTCACATTTTATGACTGCATTGGCAAATAGTCAGAATATGTCCTCTAAAGAATTATTGCAGGCTCTTATGGAACGAAAATATATTTTGGAAAAGGATTTGCAAGTCTTGAAGAATCAACAAGCAGGAGGACATTGTCTGCCAAGGTCTGCCAAACAGTTATTCAGTTTGGGTTTAACCATGCTCCAAGCAGAGCTAAATTGGTTAGAGTCTGAAATTCAAACTTTACAATTACAGTGAAATCCAAAAAAATTTTTAGAGGAGATGGTATATGAAGTTAGATATAAAACCGTTCATAGGATAACATTGTGAATCTACCGCAACAGGAACTCTCTTGAATCAGCTTGGTGTTGAATTAAGTGAGCCGATGTTATTTGGTTTGGGAGAAGGTCTGGAATTTACTCTTTGGAATATGAACTCCATGAATATGCCGTTTATAGGCGAGAGAATTAAACCTGATTTAGAGATATTTTAATAATTGATAATTATAGATTAAAATTTGGAGAGAACGTGAGATTACAATGTGTAAAGAATGTTATGTTGATCAAAGTAGAGTGACGCCACTTTTAAACCCCTTGGAATGCTTAAAAAATCATACACAATATATTTGCGGAACTTGTGGTCGGTGCATTTGTATCGAGTACGATCCAAATCGTGGATTGCAACGGTGGAATTTTCCGTTTAAGTCATTAGAAATTGCAAAGCTATATTTAAGAACTGCCGATTACACAGAAAAAAAGCCATGTGGTATTTATGAATTAAAAAGTGAGAATGGTAGAATTTCTTATAAAATTTTTGCTAGCAATGAAGATCTGAAGTTATATCTAAAAAAGAATAAAGGAAAAACTTGTGAAAAAATGGCGTCTGTTTTTTCAGTTGAAGAATATCAGGAATTTCCCAACACACAGGTAAGAAGATTGACCTCTGGTGAAATACAAAAATATATGTCAGAAAGATAAAAAAGATTATGGAAGTGATTCGGTGGAAAACCTTAGTTATCTATATACATGGTAAGGGTGGAAATATAGAGGAGACAAATCATTATCAATCTATTTTTAGAGAAAGTGATGTTATCGGTTTTGACTATAAATCACAAACTCCTTGGGAAGCGGAGATAGAATTTCCAATACTATATGATAGGTGTGCTAAATCGTATGATTCTGTTATTTTAATTGCAAATAGCATCGGTGCTTACTTTGCAATGCTATCTTTGACTGAAAAGAATATTTCTCAGGCCTTATTTATTTCCCCTATTGTAGATATGGAGAAACTGATAATGGATATGATGAAGTGGTTAAATATTTACAGAAGATGAGTTAAAAAGTAAGAAAGAGGTTGAAACAGAATTTGGTGAAACATTGTCTTGGGAGTATTTATCTTATGTGAAAAATCATCCCATTAGGTGGAATGTTCCCACTTCTATTTTATATGGTGAAAAAGATAATTTAACTTTTCAAAAAACCATAACGAAGTTTGCAGAGCAAATTGGAGCAACTCTTACAATCATGGAGAATGGGGAGCATTGGTTTCATACAGACGAGCAATTAAAATTTTTAGACACATGGGTTAAAAAATCAACTTAATAAATTCGTATTAGTTTTTGATAACAAGAGGTAAAAATTATGAAAACAATCTATAAAGAAGATATCGTACAGGGGTTAACAGAACTTGGGCTGAAACAAGGAGATGTTGTCATTGTCCATACATCCTTAAAAAGTATTGGATATGTATGTGGAGGAGCACAGACTGTGATAGAAGCTCTAATTGAAGTCGTTACTTCTGAAGGTACCATTGTGATGCCGACACAGTCATGGAAAAATCTAGATCCGAAAACAGGTGTGCACTGGAATGCAGAGGAGTCAGACTGGGATAAAATTAGAGAGAATTGGCCAGCATATGATAAACAGATAACGCCAACAAATACGATGGGAGCTGTTGCAGAAATGTTCCGTCAATGGCCGGGGAGCATCAGAACAGATCATCCAGCAAGATCAATTTGTGCATGGGGAAAACATGCTGAATATATTACAGCGGAACATACTCTTTCAAATATATTTGGTGAGGGTTCACCTATCGCAAAACTCTATGAACTTGACGCAAAAGTACTGTTGTTAGGGGTTGGATATGATAAAAACACTTCCATACACTTAGCGGATGTCCGTGCAGAGTATCCTGGGAAACATGACTGTGTTGAGCATAGTGCCATACTTGAAGATGGTGTTCGGATATGGAAAGCGTATAACACCTTATTTGTTGACGGAGAAGATTTTGAGGATATAGGAAGCGCCTTTGAGGGAAATGGCCTTGCAAAGATAGGAAAAATAGGCAATGCCGATTCTAGATTGATGCAACAACGTGAACTAGTAGATTTTGCTGTCTCTTGGATTGAAAAACATCGTAGATGAACTGAATTTTAACTATTGTAAAGAAATCAATAGACACTAGATAAACTTTAGTAGAAATAGGTTGATAATTCCCATTTTATCAGATAAACTTAGGATTCATAAAAGGAAATAACGAATGAAATCATATCAAGATATAAATAAAGAAACTATTGATAGATGGGGTGAAGAAGGTTGGGAATGGAGTAAGCCGATTTCACATGATGAGTATATTAGTGCAAAAAACGGAGATTGGAATGTTTTTCTTACTCCGACGGTTCCTGTTCCACATGAGTGGCTTGGAGACTTAAAAGGAAAGAAAATCTTAGGTTTAGCATCGGGTGGTGGGCAGCAAATGCCTATATTTAAAGCATTGGGTGCAGACTGCACTGTGCTTGGTAATTCGCCAAAGCAAATAGAAAGTGAATTTTTAATTGCTGAAAGAGAAGGCTATACTATTAAAGCGATTGAAGGAGATATGACAAAAGCTTTGCCTTTTGAGGATGAAACCTTTGATATAGTCTTTCATCCGGTTTCAAACTGTTATGTTGAAGATGTGGAGCCCATTTTTAATGAGGCGTATAGGGTTCTGAAAAAGGGTGGAATTTTTCTGGCAGGATTAAACAATGAAATAAATTACATTGTAGGTAATGAAGAAAAAGAAATTATTTGGAAAATGCTGTTTAATCCATTAAAAGATAAAGCAGCCAAAGATTTTATGATAAAAGAAAATTCTGGCATGCAATTCTCTCACAATATGACAGAGCAAATAGGCGGACAGTTAAAGGCGGGGTTCACTCTACTTGACATATATGAAGATACAAATGGTTTTGGTAGACTGCATGAACTGAATATTGAAACATATATTGCAACAAAATCAGTTAAATGATAGAGTAGTATAGTAGGATTGAGCAAAAATGAGTTAAAATTGACCAGTACACACAAGAAAGTATCTCTACTTATGAAAATATAAAAATGTGAACGAAAAATAGATGTTCACATTTCTTTTTTTATTCTGCAGCTTGCTGCCAACGTTTGGCTAGCATGCGGGATAAGCTTGAAATCGCTAGGTTAAAGCTGAAATAGATCAAGGCAATCAGGATGTAAAGACTAAAGACCTGCTCTGGTTCGAAATAACGGCCCATGAGAATTTGGCTAGCGCCAAAGAGTTCTTGCAGGGCGATAACAGAGTAGAGAAGGCTGGTATCCTTAATCACAGTTACAAACTGAGAAATGATAGCTGGCAGCATTTTACGGATCGCTTGTGGGAGAATGATATGGTAGAGGATTTGCGCAGAGGTGAATCCTTGCGACATTCCTGCTTCGTACTGACCCTTGTCCACGGCATTGAGGCCGCCTCGGATAATCTCAGCCAGGGCTGCTGAGGTAAAGAGGGTAAAGGCAGTAATACCAGCTGGTGTGGACTTCATCTTAAACACCAAAAAGATGGTGAAAATCCAGAGGAGGTTGGGAACATTACGCACAAATTCGATATAAATGCTGGAGATGATCCGTAAGACAGTATTTTTCCCATTTCTCATGACGGCTAGTACTGTTCCGATAAGGGTCGAGAGGACAATAGCAATCAGAGAAATATAGAGGGTCAAGCCAAATCCTTTAAAGATAAAGGCTAGGTTATCTGGGGTTAAAACTTCTAAAATAGATTCCATAGTAACCTCCTAAAGTGAATAGGCTTTTTTGTTGGCTTGCTCCATCTTGCGACCAAACTGGGCGACAGGGAAGCAAAGGGCAAAGTAGAGAAGAGCAGCGCCTAGAAAGGCTGGGATGTAGTTTCCGTTGAGAGCTGACCAAGACTTGGTCACAAACATCAAGTCTACTCCAGAGATGATAGCTACGGTAGAGGTATTCTTGATGAGGTTAACGATTTGGTTGGTCAAAGGAGGAAGGATGATACGGAAGGCCTGAGGCAAGATAATCAAGCGCATGGCACTGATATAGGTAAAACCTTGTGACAAGGCGGCCTCCATCTGACCGCTAGGAATAGACTGAATCCCTGAACGAATAACCTCAGCGATATAAGCGCCGTGATAGAGTCCCACGCAGAGAACAGCAGTCCAATAAATCGGAATCATGATGGTGTGTTCACTGATAAGAGGCAAACCATAAAAGACGATGACAAACTGCACCAAGAGGGGAGTGTTTTGATAAAATTCGACAAAGATACGAGCCAAAACGCGCAAGAATGGGCGTTTACTAGTTGACATGGCCCCAAAGAAGATGCCCAAAACCATGGCGAGGATAAAGGAACCAATCGCTAGGGCAAGTGTGAAGAGGAAACCATTGAAAAATTGTCCAAAATCCTGAAAATAGGCTGTCCAAGATGATAAATCTGTCATGGGGTGTCCTCCTTAATCTGCTGTGTGGCTAGATGGTTTGAGCTTGTAACGGTCATAAAGTTTCTGCAAACTACCATCCTTGCTCCATTTGGTGACCAAGTTATCGAGATAATCGTTGAACTCGGTGTTTGATTTTTTCGTAACAATACCGTAGTCAGATGGCTTAAAACTATCATCTAGTAGTTCTGTCCGTTTACTAATGTAGCCAGACAGGATAGAGCGGTCTACGGAAAAGGCATCAATACGATGAGCGTGAAGAGAAGTAATCAATTCTGGGTAGGAACCAAGTTCGACGAATTTAAAGGTTAGACCTTTCTTTTTACCCAGTTCAGTAATCAAGCGCTGGGTGATGGAACCTTGGGCAACCCCAATCGTTTTGCCGTTTAGGTCCTCAATACTTTTGATGTTGGCGGATTTATTGACCAAAAAACCAGAAGCATCCGTATAGTAGGGACTGGTGAAGTTGTAGAGTTTTTTACGCTCGTCTGTGATGGTGAAGGTCGCGATATCCAAATCGACCTGTTCATTGTCAAGAAGTGGTCCACGAGTTTGCGCTGTAACAGGCACATAGCGAACCTTGACTTTAAGCTCATCGGCTACCATCTTGGCCAAGTCCGTTTCGATACCAGAATAAGTCCCTGTCTTGGGGTCCTTGTAACCAAAATTAGGAACGTCTTGTTTGACACCGACAACCAGTTCGCCTCTTTTTTGAATGTCTGCGACGCTAGTATCAGCTTGAACTGGTTTTGCAGTAGCAAGACCGAAAAGGCTAATCAATAATGCTGATAAAAAGAATTTCTTTTTCATAGGCGCCTCCTTATTTGACTTTGTCACTTTCGTGGTTGATAATTTTGCTGAGGAATTGTTTGGCACGAGGTTCGGTTGGATTGTCGAAAAAGTCATCGACATCTGTCGTATCCACCAAAACTTCTCCGTCAGCCATAAAGATGATGCGGTCAGCAACTTCACGGGCAAAGCCCATTTCGTGGGTAACGATGATCATATTCATCCCGTCGTGTGCCAGTTTCTGCATAACTGCTAGAACATCTCCGATAGTCTCAGGATCAAGAGCAGATGTTGGCTCATCAAAGAGGAGGAGCTCAGGATGCATAGCGAGACCACGCGCGATGGCGATCCGCTGTTTTTGTCCACCAGATAGCATGGCGGGATAGGAATCTTTCTTGTCCCACATATTTACAAATTCCAGATATTTTTGGGCTGTTTTTTCAGCTTCTTTTTTATCAATTCCTAGAACTTTAACGGGTGCGAGTGTTACGTTTTCTAACACTGATTTGTGTGGATAAAGGTTAAAATGTTGGAAAACCATGCCGACTTCCTTACGAAGAGGCACCAAATCTTTCTGGCTGGCACCAGCAACTTGGTGACCATTTACTAGGAGACTTCCTTTGTCAACAGCCTCCAAACCATTGATGGTACGGATAAGAGTGGACTTCCCAGAACCAGAAGGTCCAAGCAGGACAACAACTTGTCCTTTTTCAAAACGGAGATTGATGTCGCGGAGTGCGTGGTAGTCTCCGTAATATTTTTCGACGTTTTTAAATTCTACTAAAGCCATGAGAGATCTCCTTTGTGTTAGGTTTTATAACACGATTCTACAACAAAAGAATGTTCTTGTCAAATCATATCTGAAAAAAATTCACTAAAATTTTATAAAAAAGCAATCTGAATAGAGAAAATGCCTAAATCATGTTATAATGAAACGATAGAATTCTTAGAAAGAGTGGATGTCTTTTTGATAACACCTACTTATGAATGGCAGTTTGCCCCGCAGGTTGAAGATGCGGATTTTACAAAGATAGCCAAGAAGGCTGGACTGGGTCCCGAGGTGGCTCGGTTATTATTTGAAAGAGGGATTCAGAATGAAGAAAGTCTAAAGAAGTTTTTAGAACCTTCTTTAGAGGACTTACATGACCCCTATCTGCTTCATGATATGGACAAGGCAGTGGAACGGATTCGTCAGGCCATTGAAGAAGGGGAAAACATTCTCATCTATGGAGACTACGATGCGGATGGTATGACTTCAGCGTCGATTGTTAAGGAAAGTTTGGAACAACTTGGTGCCGAGTGCCGTGTTTATTTGCCAAATCGTTTTACCGATGGCTATGGACCAAATGCCAGTGTCTATAAATACTTTATCGAGCAAGAGGGGATTTCCCTGATTGTGACAGTGGATAATGGAGTTGCTGGCCATGAAGCCATTGAATTGGCCCAGTCTATGGGAGTAGATGTCATTGTGACCGACCACCATTCCATGCCTGAAACCTTGCCAGATGCTTATGCGATTGTTCATCCCGAGCATCCAGATGCAGACTATCCTTTCAAACAGTTGGCTGGTTGCGGAGTGGCCTTCAAGCTGGCTTGCGCTCTTTTAGAAGAAGTACAAGTGGAGTTGCTTGATTTGGTCGCCATCGGAACTATTGCCGATATGGTGAGCCTGACGGATGAAAACCGTATCATGGTCCAATATGGTCTGGAGATGTTGGGACATACCCAGCGCATTGGACTACAAGAAATGCTGGACATGGCTGGGATTACTGCTAATGAAGTGACAGAAGAAACGGTTGGTTTTCAGCTTGCACCGCGTTTAAATGCTTTGGGGCGTTTGGATGATCCTAATCCTGCCATTGATTTGCTGACTGGGTTTGACGACGAGGAAGCGCATGAGATTGCCCTCATGATTCATCAGAAAAACGAAGAGCGCAAGGAAATCGTTCAGTCAATCTATGAAGAAGCTAAGACCATGGTTGATCCTGAGAAGAAGGTCCAGGTTTTGGCCAAGGAAGGCTGGAATCCTGGCGTTCTGGGTATCGTTGCTGGTCGTTTGTTGGAAGAATTGGGACAGACAGTCATCGTTCTGAATATAGAAGACGGTCGTGCCAAGGGAAGTGCTCGTAGTGTGGAAGCGGTCGATATTTTTGAAGCCCTAGATCCCCATCGAGACCTCTTCATAGCCTTTGGCGGTCATGCTGGTGCAGCAGGAATGACGCTGGAAGTGGAGAAACTTTCAGATTTATCTCAGATTTTGGAAGACTATGTCCGTGAAAAAGGCGCAGATGCTGCTGGCAAGAACAAGTTAAACCTAGATGAAGAGCTGGATTTGGAGACTTTGAGTCTTGAAACAGTCAAGAGTTTTGAACGCTTGGCACCTTTTGGAATGGACAATCAGAAACCTGTCTTTTATATCAAGGATTTTCATGTTGAAAGTGCTAGAACCATGGGAGCAGGTAATGCCCACCTCAAACTAAAAATTTCCAAGGGCGAGGCGAGTTTTGAAGTGGTGGCCTTCGGACAAGGTAGATGGGCGACAGAGTTTGCTCAAACAAAAAATCTTGAATTGGCAGTCACCTTGTCTGTCAATCAATGGAATGGCCAAACTGCCCTCCAGTTGATGATGGTGGATGCGCGTGTGGAAGGTGTTCAACTCTTTAACATTCGTGGGAAGAACGCATCTTTGCCAGAAGGGGTTCCAGTCTTGGATTTCTCTGGAGAATTGCCAGATCTAGCGACCAGTGAAGCTGTGGTTGTAAAAACCATTCCTGAAGATATCACCCTGTTGAAGACCATTTTTCAAGAACAGGATTTCTCAGCTGTCTATTTCAAAAATGATATTGACAAGGCCTACTATCTGACAGGTTATGGGACTAGAGAGCAGTTTGCAAAATTGTACAAGACCATTTACCAGTTCCCAGAATTTGACATACGCTACAAACTTAAGGACTTAGCAGCCTATCTCAATATCCAACAAATTTTATTAGTCAAGATGATTCAAGTATTTGAGGAACTGGGCTTTGTAACTATCAAAGATGGTGTCATGACTGTCAATAAAGAAGCGCCGAAAAGGGAAATCGCTGACAGTCAGATATACCAAAATCTCAAACAAACTGTAAAAAATCAAGAAATCATGGCGCTGGGTACCGTGCAAGAAATATATGACTTTTTGATGGAAGAAAACTAAAGAATAGGAAAGAGTTGGGCAACCAGCTCTTTTTTGAAAACAAATCTTCATTTTGAAAATCATCAAAAAAATGGTATAATGGTAGGAAAAGATTCGGCTGAAAGTTTTAGAACTTTTAGAATAAGAGGGTAAACCTACCCTATAATCAAGATAAATTAAGTTTCGGAGGGAAAATGAGTAATATCAGTTTAACAACACTAGGTGGTGTACGAGAAAACGGGAAAAATATGTACATTGCTGAGATTGGCAATTCAATTTTTGTTTTGGATGCGGGGCTTAAATACCCTGAAAATGAACAGCTTGGGGTTGACGTCGTCATTCCAAATATGGAATACCTTTTTGAAAATAGTGATCGTATCGCTGGGGTCTTCTTGACCCACGGACATGCAGATGCCATTGGAGCTCTGCCTTACCTTTTGGCAGAGGCTAAGGTGCCTGTGTTTGGCTCTGAGTTGACCATCGAGTTGGCAAAACTATTTGTCAAAGGAAATGATGCTGCTAAGAAATTCAATGACTTCCATGTGATTGATGAGAATACGGAGATTGACTTTGGAGGAACTGAGGTTTCCTTCTTCCGTACAACTCACTCTATCCCAGAAAGTTTGGGAGTCGTCTTGAAAACTCCAAAGGGCAGCATTGTTTATACAGGTGACTTCAAGTTTGACCAGACGGCTAGTAAATCCTATGCGACGGATTTTGGCCGTCTGGCTGAGATTGGTCGTGAGGGAGTCCTAGCTCTTCTCAGTGACTCGGCGAATGCGGACAGCAATATCCAGGTAGCGAGCGAGAGTGAAGTTGGAGAGGAAATTACCCAGACCATTGCGGACTGGGAAGGTCGTATCATCGTTGCGGCTGTTGCCAGCAACCTCTCTCGTATCCAGCAGGTCTTTGATGCTGCGGCGGACACAGGTCGTCGAGTTGTTCTGACTGGTTTTGATGTTGAAAATATCGTCCGAACAGCGATTCGACTCAAAAAGTTGTCTCTAGCTAATGAAAGTCTTTTGATTAAACCAAAAGAAATGTCTCGTTTTGAAGACCATGAGTTGATTATCCTTGAGACTGGTCGTATGGGTGAGCCTATCAATGGACTTCGTAAGATGTCCATCGGTCGCCATCGCTATGTGGAAATCAAAGATGGGGATTTGGTCTATATCGTAACGACTCCATCTATTGCCAAAGAAGCTGTCATGGCGCGTGTTGAAAACATGATCTACCAAGCTGGTGGTGTGGTGAAACTCATTACCCAAAGCTTGCGAGTGTCCGGACACGGGAATGCGCGTGATTTACAGTTGATGATCAATCTCTTGCAACCAAAATACCTCTTCCCTATCCAAGGGGAGTATCGTGAGTTGGATGCGCATGCCAAGGCTGCCATGGCAGTTGGGATGTTGCCAGAGCGCATTTTCATCCCTAAAAAGGGAACGACCATGTCTTATGAACATGGAGACTTTGTTCCAGCTGGAGCAGTTTCTGCAGGCGATGTCTTGATTGACGGAAATGCCATCGGGGATGTTGGGAATGTCGTCCTTCGTGACCGTAAGGTCTTGTCAGAGGATGGAATCTTTATCGTGGCGATCACTGTCAACCGTCGTGAGAAGAAGATTGTGGCTAAGGCTCGCGTCCATACGCGTGGATTTGTTTATCTCAAGAAGAGCCGCGATATTCTCCGTGAAAGTTCAGAATTGATTAACCAAACGGTAGAAGAGTATCTTCAAGGTGATGACTTTGATTGGGCAGATCTCAAAGGCAAGGTTCGTGACAATCTGACCAAGTATCTCTTTGATCAAACCAAGCGTCGTCCAGCAATCTTGCCAGTCGTGATGGAAGCAAAATAATAAGCAGAATACCTACAGAAAAAGTCGAAATTCGGCTTTTTCTTATAGAATAGTAAAAGGAGAAAACCATGGCAGTTATGAATATTGAGTATTACTCAGAAGTTTTGGATATGGAGTGGGGCGTTACCGTACTCTATCCGGATGCCAGTCGGGTGACTGAACCAGATTGTACAGATATTCCTGTCCTTTATCTTTTGCACGGAATGTCAGGAAACCAAAATAGCTGGCTCAAGCGTACCAATGTCGAACGCTTGTTGCGAGGCACCAATCTAATTGTTATCATGCCCAATACTAGCAATGGCTGGTACACCGATACCCAGTATGGTTTCAACTACTTTACTGCTCTAGCAGAAGAGTTGCCTCAGGTTATGAAACGTTTCTTCCCCAATATGACCAGCAAGCGAGAAAAGACCTTCATAGCAGGTCTGTCCATGGGTGGCTATGGTTCCTTCAAACTCGCTCTAGCGACAAATCGTTTTTCTCATGCGGCTAGTTTTTCTGGTGCGCTCAGTTTTCAAGAATTCTCTCCTGAAAGTCAGGAACTGGGTTCACTTGCCTACTGGCGAGGAGTTTTTGGAGAGATTAAAGACTGGACAGCTAGTCCTCATTCGCTTGAAAACATGGCCGCAAAATCCGATAAAAAGACCAAACTATGGGCTTGGTGTGGGGAGCAAGACTATCTCTACTCTGCCAATAATCTCGCAGTGAAAAACCTCAAAAAACTAGGCTTTGAGGTGACCTATAGTCATAGTCCAGGTAAGCACGAGTGGTACTACTGGGAAAAACAATTGGAGCGTTTTTTAGCTACTCTACCAATTAACTTTGTTTTGGAAGAGCGCCTATCTTAGTTTTAGGTTTCTTTCAGTTTTTTTGAGTAAAATAGAGAATCTATCTTGATTGTGGGAGACCATCGATTTTAAGATAGGTTCTTATTTTTATGAAAGGTGGAGTGTCATGTTCTGGATTATTCGATTATTCTTCCGATTTCTTTTGGGAATTTGGCGTTTCTTCTGGCGTCTGGTTTGGACTGTGGTTATTTTACTACTCATTGCTTTTGGAGTGGTTTGGTATCTGACAGGTGATTTTCATTCTGCGATCAATCAGGTTGAAAAAATGAACAAGATTGGTCAAGGTGGCTGGAATCAATGGAAGGAGACGGGAACGCTGGAAGTCTTGTCTCAGACAGACAGTCACCAACATGCAGAAGGCAAGTGGGCTCAGGCCTCAGCTCGCATCTATATTGAACCTCAAATGGATGAGACCTTCCAAGCTGCCTATGCAGAAGCTATAAAAAACTGGAATCAAACGGGAGCCTTTACCTTTGAGGTGGTTGCGGATCCTAGCCAGGCAGATATTGTGGCAAGTGAGATGAATGATGGATCGACCGCTGTGGCTGGCCAATCTGAGAGTCAAACCAATCTGTTGACCAATCAATTTATATCTGTAACGGTTCGCCTGAATCACTATTATCTATCCAATCCAAACTATGGATATTCTTATGAACGGATCGTGCACACGGCGGAGCACGAGCTGGGACATGCCATCGGATTGGATCACACCAACGAGACTTCTGTCATGCAGCCGGCAGGTTCCTACTATGGGATTCAGCCTCAGGATGTGAAAGCTGTTCAAGAACTCTATACCAGTAGCGACTAGATGAAGTCGGTGCAATCTGAAAAGAAATCAAAGCTCCTCCAACAAGTGATTGGTGGGGCTTTTTGTTCGTCCTGTCACGGCCTTTTTGCTATAATGGAACTATGAATAACTTGATCAAATCAAAACTAGAGCTCTTGCCGACCAGCCCTGGTTGTTACATTCACAAAGATAAAAACGGTACCATTATCTATGTTGGAAAGGCTAAAAATCTGCGCAACCGTGTGCGCTCCTATTTCCGTGGGAGTCACGATACCAAGACGGAGGCACTGGTGTCTGAAATTGTAGATTTTGAATTTATCGTCACTGAGTCCAATATTGAGGCACTTCTCCTAGAAATCAATCTTATCAAGGAAAATAAGCCCAAGTACAATATCATGCTCAAGGATGATAAGTCCTATCCCTTCATCAAAATCACCAATGAGCGCTATCCTCGTTTGATTATCACCCGTCAGGTCAAGAAGGACGGAGGACTCTACTTTGGCCCCTATCCAGATGTGGGGGCAGCCAATGAAATCAAGCGACTTCTAGATAGGATTTTCCCTTTTCGAAAATGTACCAACCCGCCCTCTAAGGTCTGTTTTTACTACCATATCGGCCAGTGTGTGGCCCATACCATCTGTAAAAAAGATGAGGCCTATTTCAAGTCCATGGCTCAGGAGGTTTCTGATTTCCTAAAAGGGCAGGATGACAAAATTATCGATGACCTTAAGGGTAAGATGGCAAAGGCAGCTCAAAGTATGGAGTTTGAACGTGCGGCGGAATACCGTGACCTGATTCAGGCCATTGGAACACTTCGGACCAAGCAACGGGTTATGGCAAAGGATCTCCAAAATCGGGATGTCTTTGGTTACTATGTGGATAAGGGCTGGATGTGTGTTCAGGTTTTCTTTGTCCGTCAGGGCAAGCTCATCGAGCGCGATGTCAACCTCTTCCCTTACTACAATGATCCGGATGAGGATTTTTTGACCTACGTGGGACAATTTTATCAAGAAAAATCTCATCTGGTTCCCAATGAGGTACTGATTCCGCAGGATATCGATGAAGAAGCAGTCAAGGCTTTGGTGGATACCAAGATTCTCAAACCTCAGCGTGGTGAGAAAAAACAACTGGTCAATTTAGCTATAAAGAATGCCCGTGTTAGTCTGGAGCAGAAGTTCAATCTGCTAGAAAAATCTGTCGAAAAGACCCAAGGAGCTATTGAAAATCTGGGACGCTTGCTTCAAATTCCGACTCCGGTTCGTATCGAGTCCTTTGATAACTCTAATATCATGGGAACCAGCCCTGTTTCAGCTATGGTGGTCTTTGTCAATGGGAAACCGAGTAAAAAAGACTACCGTAAGTACAAGATAAAAACAGTTGTGGGTCCAGACGATTATGCTAGTATGAGAGAAGTCATTCGCAGACGCTATGGCCGAGTTCAACGTGATGGTTTAACCCCTCCAGATTTGATTGTCATTGATGGGGGACAAGGTCAAGTCAATATTGCCAAGCAGGTCATTCAAGAAGAGCTAGGTTTGGATATTCCTATTGCAGGTCTGCAAAAGAATGACAAGCACCAAACCCACGAGCTGCTCTTTGGAGATCCGCTGGAAGTAGTGGAGTTATCTCGCAATTCTCAGGAATTTTTCCTCCTCCAACGCATCCAAGATGAGGTGCACCGCTTTGCCATCACCTTCCACCGTCAACTACGCTCCAAAAACTCCTTTTCATCACAACTGGATGGGATTGAAGGATTGGGGCCTAAACGCAAGCAGAATCTCATGAAGCATTTCAAGTCTCTCGCTAAAATCAAGGAAGCCAGTGTGGATGAGATTGTCGAAGTTGGGGTGCCAAGAGCAGTCGCAGAAGCTGTGCAAACCAAGTTGAACCCGCAGGAAGAAGTGGAATTGGCTCAAGTGGCGGAAGATAGTGTAGATTACCAAACAGAAGGAGAGTATCATGAACCATAAAATCGCGATTTTATCAGATATTCATGGCAATGCGACGGCACTAGAAGTGGTGATTACAGAATCTTCGGCGGATTTAGATGATTAATATATAAACAAAAGGCCGTAAAAACGGTCTTTTGTGGTATAATGGGAAAGAAGTGAACCAGAATGGAGTGTCAATTATGATACCTTTAGAAAAATCAAATCCGTCTGAAGTTGAGAAAATTTGCTTGGAATTATATAAAAAAATGAGTTTTCAAGGTTATCCTGAATTTAAAAATGATTTAAATAGTTGGGTAGCCAGTAATGTACCAGAGCTAGCAAGTGAAAGGGATGCTTTTCTAAAGATAATGATAGGTGAGTATTCATTTTTAGAGAATCTTAAAGAATTGTTGGATAATTTCGTAGATGAAGAACCTAGATTAGCAGAGTATCTAAAAAAATCTTATGGAAAGATAGATTCGAGATTAAGGAAGAAATTAATTGATTTAAAGAACGTTTCGGTATGCCCGTATTGTAATCGTAATTATATAAACTCAACATATAAAATACTTCATTGTAATAATTGTAATCAAGACTTATTTGTAATTGATGAGGTTGAAAAAGAATGTCCGGGTTGCAAGCAAGAAATTAGTGGTCAGACTAAAGTAGTAAACACTGCTCAACTAGACCACTTTTTTCCAAAAGACAGCTATCCACTATTTGCGGTTTCATTTTATAATTTAATTCCTAGTTGTTATAGTTGTAATCATGTGAAATCAAATAAGGATTTAGAATATAGTCCCTATGATACTAGTTTTCCATTCGATGATGTAAAGTTTACATACATTCCAAAGTCTGTCGATGAGATTAAAATCAAAATTGTTTCTTGTGATATTAACTTTGAAAATGGAATTCGTGATTTGGGTATAGAGGAGCTATATCAAAGCCACATTGATGTGGTCAATGAATTGATTTGGAAAAAAGAAGTATATACAGATAGTTATAGAGAGGGTTTGTCAGAAATCTTAAATCAAACAAACCTTGAATTGAGCAAGGCTGAGGTGAATCGCTTTATAACAGGGCACTACACAGACAAAGAAAATTATGGGAAAAGACCACTTTCAAAAATGGTTACAGATATTAGCAAAGAAATTGGACTAGTAGGAGAAGAAGAATGAAATTAATTGCTTTGGTGATTAAACAGTATGATGAACTTTTTAAAAATCAAATTTTTAATTTTTCAGACGAATATAAAGTAAATTTTGATTTTGAAACGAATGAATTAAGAATTGATAAAAATCCAGATTATATTGAAAATTTTTATGGAAGATCAGTTAATAATATTAGTTTAATATCAGGGATAAATGGTAGAGGGAAGTCTAGTATATTAAATATGCTTGTACATTATGATGTATTTCAAAATAAGGAAGCTTTTATTGAAGATAAAATATATTGTTTAGTTTTAAAAAGTGAAACAGAATTATATTTTGAGTACGTTTATAATTTCTTTGATAGTAGTAAATATAGTCTTTATTTTGATGGTGAGCTGATGACTGGATTTTCTACTTTTATGGAGGGAAAAAACAAAGGGAGTATTAAGAGTTTTATATATAATTTAGAAAGTAGAGATAGTAGAAAAAATCCAAACATTTCAAGTATTATACTTGGCTTCTTACAAAGTCGTTTTAAAGAAAAACTTAAGAGGTACAGTGTAT